>JBGTCC010000710.1:0-3074 GCA_041749055.1 Thermodesulfobacteriota bacterium
TTGAGAAACAACTCAGACCAGGGCTCGATTACTGGAGGCGAATCCATTGGAAACCGCGTCGCGTGAATTTCAGATCATGGTCAAGACCGTCGGGGCGATTTGCAACCTCGACTGTCATTACTGCTACTACTTGGAAAAAGAGGAGCTTTACCCGAAAGGTTCCAACTTTCGTCTCGACGACAAGACGCTGGAAACCTACATCGAGCAGCATATCAAAGCGACGCCTGGCGAAACCGTCAGCTTCTCTTGGCATGGCGGCGAGCCGACCTTGCTCGGCGTGGAGTTTTTCCGCAAGGCGGTGGATCTCCAGAAAAAATATCTGCCGTCCAACAAAAAGATCATCAACGGCATCCAGACTAACGGCACCACCATCGACGAGGAGTGGTGTGAATTCCTGGCGAAAGAGAATTTCTACATTGGCCTAAGTCTGGATGGCCCGCGCGAGCTGCACGACCACTACCGCGTCACCAAGGGGCAGAAGACCACCCACAAACAAGTCGTCCAGGCCTTTCACATGCTGCGCAAGGCCAAGGTCCATGTCGACCTGCTATGCGTCGTCCACGATGTCAACGTCAAGCACCCGACCCAGGTGTACCGCTATTTCAAAGAGATCGGCGGGCAGTATTTGCAATTCCTGCCGCTGGTCGAAAAAACCGGCGATCCGAACAATCCGGTGCACCAGCGCTCGGTGCCCTCGGCGGCTTACGGAAAATTCTTGAACACGATCTTCGACGAATGGATGCGCAATGACATCGGCAAGGTATTTATTCAGCTATTCGATGAATCGGTGCGGCCCTTCTTAGGCATGGAACATGCCCTGTGTATTTACCGCGAGACCTGCGGCGACGTGCCGGTGGTCGAGCATAACGGCGACTTCTACTCCTGCGACCATTACGTCTTGCCCGAATATAAAATCGGCAACATCCACGAGCGCCCGTTGGCGGAGATGGTCGACGACGAAAAGCAACGCGAGTTCGGCGAGAAAAAGTGGACCAGCCTGCCGAAGTACTGCCGCGAGTGCGAAGTGCTCGCCATGTGCAACGGCGGCTGCCCGAAAGATCGCATCATTAAAACACCTGACGGCGAAGCCGGTTTGAATTATCTCTGCGCCGGGCTCAAGGGGTTTTTCACCCATAGCAAGCCCTATTTCCAAAAGTTCGCCGAGCTGGTCGAAGCCGGCGAACCGATAGAAAAACTGATGAGCATCGTCCGAGCCGCCGACGCCAAAGCCTCCGTGCCCCAAGCCGGCCGTAATGACCCCTGCCCCTGCGGCAGCGGCAAGAAATACAAACGCTGCTGCGGCGGCGTCAGACCGGCAGGCTAACGAAGATCCCGCAGGGGCAAAACATTCTTCGCCCTTACCCTTGCGCCCTTTGCGTTCTTTGCGGCCAATCCTCCGATATTTTCCCAAGGAGCTACCATGACCTTGTACGACGACATGATGGAAGGCGTCATCGACGTTCACTGCCACATCGATTTCGAGTTTTCCGCCAAGGAGCGCAAACGCGAGCCGGAGTTTCTCTGGTTGCCCAAGGCGGAGGCGATGGGCATGCGCGGTGTCGTGCTGAAATCTCACTGGTGGCCGACGGTCAACGTCACGCCGTACATTTTGTCTTCGGTGCAAACCAAAGTCGCGCTCTGGTCGAGCGTCGCGCTGAACCTAACCGCCGGCGGACCGAATCCGTGCATCGTCGACGCCTGCGCCGCGCTCGGCGGAAAGATGATTTTCCTGCCGACTTGGAGCGCGCGCAACGACGTCGAGCGCAAAGGCTTCAGCAGTCGCATTAAGTCCTACTATGCCAACCACGCCAAGTTAGAAAACCCGAACTATTATTTTCTCGACGATAAAGGCAAGCTGATCAAAAGCGGCTATGAGATCATCGAGTGCTGCAAAGCCCATGATCTAACCCTCGGCATGGGCCATGTGTCCTGGCGAGAATCTCTCGCCTTTATCGAAGCTGCGCGCGACATGGGCTACAGCCACAGGCTGGTGATCAATCATGTGCAGAGCCACATCATCGCCATGCCGGTGGACGCCATGAAAAAAGCCGCCGAGATGGGCGCATTCCTCGAAGCCTGCTGGAATGCGCTAGCCCCCGGACGCATGGACTCGCCGGAATTGGTCGCCCAGTTCCGCCAGGTCGGGCTGCGCCAGATCGTCGCCAGCACCGACTACTTCCGACCTTACAGTCCCAATCCTGCCGAGCTATTTAGAATGTACTTGGGCATGCTCCACGAAGGCGGCTTGAGCAAAGGCGAAGTCAACCAGGTCGCGTCGATCAACCCGGCGCGCTTGATGGGCATGGCGTAGAGGATATTTGGCCATAGGGCGAAGGCGAGGGCGCACCCGAATCATTTTTCGAAGAGCAGGCTTTCTTGACGATAGGCCTGCGCCAGCTCCTCAAGCAGCTGGGCTATCGCGGCCTCATCGCCTAAACCGCACCTGGAGAGCAATGGCTCCGGCGGTGTCGTCGATTCGGTGAAAAATCCCAAATCGCACCGGCTGCTGAGATAATCGGCGACCGTCAACAGGTTCGCCAATTCGTTATTGCTGGCGCCATCGCTATGGTGCTTCAGAGTCGCGTGGATGATCTGGCCGTCGAGATTCCAGCGGTTGAGAATGGTGTGGCCCATGAGCGCGTGATCGACGCCGTACACTTCGCGCTCGGCTTCGATGAGGGGGCGCCGCGCCTCCAGAACACCTTTAAGCAAGTTCTTGTAGCCCATGGGATCGCCGTGCAAGAATAGCATCTGTCCGACGTCGTGCATGAGACCGATGAGAAAACCGATCTCGTCGTCGCGCAAGCGAGACCGCTGGGACAAAATGCGCATCGCCAAAGCCACGCCCAGCGAATGGCGCCACAGCTTCTCGGAAATACGGTCGCCCTTCACGCGCAAACTCTGCGTCGCGCTGGTGATCACCACACTGGTCAGCGCTCGAAAGCCGAGCACCTGCACGGCGCCGAGGAGCGTGGTCGGCAGAGTGCGAAGCGCATAACGCGGCGACCGCGACACCGCCAACACCCGCGCCGCGAGCATCGGATCGTCGGCGAGCACGCGACAGAGTCGCTGCA
>JBGTCC010000711.1:0-5115 GCA_041749055.1 Thermodesulfobacteriota bacterium
GCGATGTCGCAAGCGGAGAAAAGAATGGCCGCAAAGAACGCAAAAGACGCAAAGAGGTTTGGATAGTAGTAGCGGGTTTTAAACCCGCCCTCTTACGCGACAGCGAATCCGGAGGTGAAATGAAATCAACCGAGTGGCGCAAGGAGTTGGGCGAGGTCGTGCGCGATGCGATGCGCTCGCCGGAGCTGGACTATTATTTCAAGGTCAGAATCACCAAGCCCGGTGCCCAGGCGCTGATCACGCAGTTGGGTTTGTTCATCCACCACCGGCGCGACTGTTGGTCGCATGTGTCGGGCAACTGCCCGCATATGCCGGTGAAGCAGAAAATTTTGCAGCATGAGTACGGTGAGGTTATCAAGGACAACTACACCGAGCATGGCCATATGGAACTGATCGTTCGGCAGGGCAAAGCTCTTGGATTGACGCCGGAGCAAGTGCTGAACGTCGCGCCGCTACCCTCGACCATGGCGACGCTCTACGCCTGGGGTTGGATGACCCGCGAGAAGAGCTGGCTCGAGGGTTTGGTGTCGTTATCCGTGACCGAGTGGGCGAACGATGACCGGTTGCTCGGCGATATCGGCGGCGGGCTTTCCAGCCGCATGGCCAAGCGCTGGATGGACGACCTGGGATTTGGTTGGGAGCAGATGCCGAATTTCAAGGTGCATGCCCAAGCGGACGAGGAGCACAGCGATATGTTTCTCGGCGATCTTGAAAAGTTCGCCACCGGCGAAAGAGAGGGGTTGGTGATTCAAGCGGCGAAGGAGTCGATGGAGCTGCTCAAGATTTTCCGTTTTGGGATCGCCAAGGAGATGGAAAGATTGTGTTAGACGACAATACAATCAATTCGATCGGGAAGCCGGCTTGGCAAGATTTCTTCCATGTGGCGGTTTTGAAACCTGCCCAAACCTGGATTCCCGCCTCCGCGGGAATGACGGATAATACAGAACCGACTCCTCTATCGAATTTTTGAGCTAGGACACATGACTGATGGGGGAGAACTCACGATGGATGTCAACGAGTGGTCCGCGGCTTTCGGCGCATTGGCGCGGCAGACCATGGTATCGCCGGAGCTGGCGCGCTATTTCTCGATTCCGATCACGAAAGCGCGGGCGCAGCTGATACTGCAACAGCTTTCGCTTTACGTGCGCCACCGGCGCGATTGTTGGGCTTATGTTTCGGGAAATTCTCCGGTGCTCGCGGTCAAGCAAAAAATTCTTGGCCATGAATATGAGGAGATGATCCGCGATCAGCATTCCGAGCATGGCCATCTCGATCTGATCATTCGCCAGGGGGAATGCATCGGGCTTAACGCCGACGATATTCTCGACGCCAAACCGATTCCCAGCACTGCGGCGACGCTCTACGCCTGGGGCTGGATGTGCAAGAAGAAACACTGGCTCGAAGGGTTGTCAGCGATGTCGATGACGGAATGGAACCAGGACGACCGGCTGCTCGGCGATTTGGGCGGCGGCCATGCTTATCGCATGGGCCAGCGCTGGGTCGAGCAGCTGGGAATTACCTGGGACGATCTCCCCAACTGGAAGGCGCACCGCGAAGCGGACAAAGGCCATGTCGATATGTTCCTGCCGGTGTGGGAAGAATACGGCAAAGGTGAGTATGAAATGATGATTCTCCAGGCCGCCAACGAATCCGAGGAACTTTACCGTGTTTATCAAGCCGGACTTGCCGATGCGATGGCACGGCTCTCGTAGATTTCTCGCAACTGCCCTGGCGGCGGCGCTGGCCGGGCTGCGATTTTTCGCGTTAACGATCACGAGTCTTTTCTTTCTGGCGCAACTCAGCCTGGCCGCCGAATCGGCGCGCGAGAAAATTACCTTCGCCTATGCGGCGGTCAGCCCAAGTATGGCGGGGGTGTGGATGGCGAAGGAGATCGGCGCGTTCGAGAAATATGGCTTGAACGCCGAGCTGGTTTACATCAGCTCCGGGGCGACGGCGATTCAAGCTCTGGTCGGCGCCAGCGTGCAAGCGGCCTTGGGCGCAAGCAACGCGGTGGTGGCGGCGACTCTCAAGGGCGCGCCGATGATTGCGGTCGCCAGCAACACCAGCCGGCCCGGCATGCAGCTCTGGGTGCAACCGGAGATTCAGAGCGCCGAGCAGTTACAAGGCAAGACACTGGCGATCACCCGCTTCGGTTCCACCAGCGACTTCGTCACGCGGCTGATTCTGCGCAAGCTCAATCTCGAAGGCAAGACCGAGCTGCGCCAATTTGGCGGCGTGGTCGAAGCTGATCTGGGTTTTCGCGCGCGCCAGGCCGGAGGGCCGCGTGTCGTCGCAAGCGCCGGGTCCGCAGGCGAAAATGTTAGTCGACGCCGCGGAGTTGGGAATTCCCTTCTCGATGAATCTGCTGGCCGTGAGCAACGATTACTTGGCGAGATCGCCGAAATCCGTCGAGGCCATCGTTCGAGCTTACATCGAAGGGATCGCGGCATTAAAAACGCGCAAGGCGCAGGCGCTCAAGTTGCTGGAGAAATACATGGGCGCGCGCGGCGGCAGCGCGGAGGGACACCTTGATTTTGTCAATAAATATTTGGATGCGACGCCGCGAGTCGATCCGGCGGCGGTGGACACGGTACTGGAGATGGTCGGCTCGAAGGGCGCGGCGAAAACTGCGCTGTTCGATAACTCGATCGTCGACCGCTTGGCGCGGGAAGGTTTCATCGATAGACTTTACAAAGGAGCGAAGCCATGACCGAAAAGCAGTGGCGGGGGTGTCTGGGTGAGTTGGTGCGCGACTATATGCGCTCGCCCGAGATGGACTTCTATTTTTCCATCAAGATGAACAAGCCCAGAGCCGCGGTCATGGTCAAGCAGCAGAGCTTGTTCGTGCGCCATCGGCGGGACTGTTGGGCCCATGTCTCGGCCAATTGCCCGGTGATGGGCGTCAAACAGCGCATCCTTGAGCATGAGTACGAAGAGATTATCCGCGACGATTATTCCGATTATGGCCACTTGCACTTGATCATTCGCCAGGGGAAATCGGTTAGCCTAGAGCCTGAGGAGATTCTTTACGCTGAGCCGACGCCGGAAACTCGCGCCGCGCTCTACGCCTGGTCCTGGATGACCAGCGAAATGCCCTGGACCGAATCGCTCACCGGCATGACCATCACCGAGTGGTGCAATGACGACCGCTTGCTCGGCGATTTAGGCGGCGGCCAGTCGACGCGCATGGCGAAAAAATGGATGGAGGATATGGGATTTACCTGGAAGCAGATTCCCAACATGCAGGCGCATAGCCAAGCGGATGAGAAACATAGCGACATGTTTCTGCCGTTTCTCGCCGAGCATGCGACTGGTGCCAAGGAAGCGCCGGCGATTCAAGCTGCCAAGGATTCGCTGGCGTTTAACGCGATGTACCGCCGAGGGATTGCGTTGGCGCAGGAGAAGATTGCGCTAGAGTGATGTGTGGGCGGGCAAGATCTCTCACTTCGTTCGAGATGACAGAGTAGCTAAATATAGGGGGTAAACACATGAGTCTTTGGCCGAAAGTTCGTGAAGAGTTGAACATCATCGTCAACCAGCATTTCGAGACGCCGGAGTACAAACAATTCTTTGGCGTCAAGCTGACGCCGGCGCGGCAAGTTATCTGGGACATCCATTACCCGCATTACATCAAGAGCCGGCGCGACTGCTGGGGGGCGGCGGCAGTCAAAGCTCCTCTCGACGTCAAGCGGGCGATCTGGGAGCATGAGAAGGATGAATTGATCTTCGACAAGCGGATGGGCTCGGCGCATCTGACCGACCAGCAGATGGCTGAGGCCACGGCGGAGGCGAATCTGCTTCCCGGCGTGCGCGCCGCGCTGATGGCGTGGATGTACCTGGCGACGACGCGGCCATGGATCGAGTCGTTGACGGTCAATCACATCACCGAGAGAAAAAACAATCCGGCCATCGTCAAAGGCGGCGGCTTCACCGCGCGCTTCGCGCACAAACGGGTTGCCGATCAAGGCGGCAGCATTGAACAACTCGATATCAACACCAAAGTTCACATGGTCGCCGACGAGGATCACTCGGACATGTTCGAGCCGATCTACGATCGTCACATCACCGACGAGCGCACCGCCCAGGCGGTGATCCGTGCGGCGTTGGACAGCCTTGCCATCGACCGCGCCTATCGCAGCGCTCTGGCGGTGGGCATGGCGCGTATCGAGGAGTCGGCGGCGGCGTAGGCGCGCGCAACGCGCGTGGTTCAAGGTTCAAAGGTTCAATCGTTCAAGGTCGGAATCGGCAGCGGAGTTTCGTAGTCTTGTAGGGTGGGTTAGCTGTGGTGAGCAGCGTACCCCACCTTTCTTTCGCTGGACCATGGCACAACAATTTTCCGTTATTGCCAAGAACGGCATGGTCGCTTCGAGTCAGCCGCTGGCGACTCTGGCTGGGGTCGAGATCCTTATGAACGGCGGCAATGCCATCGATGCGGCGATCGCGACGGCGGCGGTGCTGGGTGTCGTCGAGCCGTCGTCCATCGGTATCGGCAGCGATGCATTCTGTCTTTTTTATTCCGCCAAGGACAAAGCGATCAAGGCGCTCGATGCCAGCGGGCGTTCGCCCTATGCGGCGAGTTTGGATTTCTGCCGCAAAACTGGATTCCAAGAGATGCCCCAGCGGGGGATTCATTCGGTTACCGTGCCCGGTGCGGTGCAAGGCTGGGCGACGCTGCTAGCTTCTCATGGTTCGAAGAAAATGTCGGAGGTTTTGCAAGCGGCGATCCGCCACGCGGATGAAGGCTTCCCGGTGGCGGAGCTGACCGCGGAACAGTGGAGAGAATCTGAGGCGCGGCTGCAAGCCGACGAAGGCGGCGTGAACAATTATCTCATCAACGGCCGTGCGCCCAGGGCCGGCGAGATTTTTCGCAATCCGCGCATGGCGGCGACGCTCAAACGGATTGCCGCGGACGGCGCGGATTATTTCTATCATGGCGAGATCGCCGCGAAGCTGGTGCGCTGCTCGAAAAAGCTCGGCGGTCTGTTCACGCTCAAAGACTTCGTCGATCACCGCTCCGACTGGGTCGAGCCGATCACGGCTAACTATCGCGGCTACGATGTTGTTGAAATGCCGCCCACCACTCAGGGGTTCGTCGCGCTGGAGATGCTGAATATT
>JBGTCC010000712.1:0-5722 GCA_041749055.1 Thermodesulfobacteriota bacterium
ATGTCGGCGGCGCGGGCGGCTTGTTCGAGCCGACGGCTATGACCGGTTTGGCCAGTGTCACGGCGCAAATGCTGCGCGAGGGGACGAAAACCAAAAATAGCATTCAGCTCGCGGAATCCATTGACCGGCTGGGAGCATCCATCGGCGCCAGCTCATCCTTTGGCTCGTCGGATACGGTGCTCAGCGCTGCCGGGCTAAGCGACAACTTCGACAGCTGGATCGGCATCGCTTTCGAGATCCTGCTGCAACCGAGCTTTGCCGCCGATGAGCTGGAGAAGCTCAAGCAACGTATGCGGGCGCAGCTGCGCGAGCAGCGCTCCAACGCTAATTTTCTTCTGAGCGAGCGTTTCAATCGCGCCGTCTACGGCGAGCACCCGGCGGCTAACGTATCGGTGACGACGGAGTCTCTCGACCGGCTCACTCAGGACGCGCTGCGCCAGTGGCACCGCGAACGCTATGCGCCGCAGAATGCGATCCTCGGCATCGCCGGCGACGTCCGCGCTAACGATCTCATCGCCAAATTAGAAAAGCTGCTCGCCGGTTGGAAAAAGACCGAGCTGAAGCCGATCCTGCCGCGCGATGCACAGGCCGCCAGCGCGCGCAAAGTGTTTCTCGTCCACCGCCCCAACTCGGTGCAGACGACGGTTGCCTTGGGCAACATTGCCATCGACCGGCGCAGCCCCGACTACATGCCGATGGTGGTGATGAACGATGTCATCGGTGGCGGCGCGTCGGCGCGTTTGTTTCTTAACCTGCGCGAGGAAAAGGGCTACACCTACGGAGTTTACAGCGACTTCACCGCGGTGCGTTACCCTGGACCCTGGCGCGCCGGCGGCAACATGCGCACGGAAGTCACCGAGGGCGCGATGGTCGAGTTTTTCAACGAGATCCGGCGCATTCGCGATGAACCAGTCCCGCTCGGCGAATTGGCGGAGAGTCAGCGCTCGATCGTCGCGAGTTTCGCGCTGTCATTGGAGCAACCGTCGCGCGTGTTGGCCTTTGCCATTACTCGTAAGATTTACGGCTTGCCGTCCGATTATTGGGATAATTATGCCGCCAAGATCGCCGCGGTGACCGTGGCGGATGTGCAGCGGGTGGCGCGCAAGTATCTCGATCCCGATAAGCTGCAGATCGCCGCGGTCGGTGATGCCGGCAAGATAAAAGCGGTTTTGGAAAAATACGGCGCGGTGGAAGTTTATGACAGCAACGGTGCGTCGTTGCCGCCTGGCAAGTCTTAGCCGGCGCGGCTAATTTCAGCTTCGTCGGCAGCGCCCGCGAGTTGTCCGTAGCGAATCTGTTGGCGTCTTGTTTCCTAGCGGCAACTTTAAATATACTCCGAGAGCTTGAGCGAAGACGCTTTCTAGAATGGAGCCTCTCGATGTCTGATTCCAACCCAGCGGCCGGTCCCTTGGCCGGCCTGCGCGTACTCGATCTGACCGGCCGCATGGGCGGCTATTGCGGCTTGCTGCTCGCCAATCTTGGCGCCCAAGTATTGCTCATCGAAGCGCCGGGCGGCGATCCCATGCGCCGCGAAGGGCCGTTCAAAAATAACACGCCCCATCGCGAACGCAGCTTGTCCTTCGCCGCTTACCATACCAACAAGCACGGCGCGGTATTGAATCTTGAAGATGCCAATGGCAGGGGAAAATTTCGTGAGCTGGCGGCCGATGCCGATGTGGTGATCGAGGACAAACCGTTTGGCTATCTCGATGCTTTATGGCTCGGCTACGCTGAGCTGCAAAAAATCAACCCGGCGCTGGTGCTAACGTCGATCAGCGGCTTTGGCCGCACCGGACCCTATCGAGAATTCAAGGCGCCGAGCATTGTCGCTTTTGCCATGGGCGGACTGATGAATCTGTGCGGCCATCCGGGCCGCGCGCCGCTCATGGGTCCGTGCGATGTGGCCTATCATTTGGGATCGGTGCATGCAGCCTTCGGCACCATGGCCGCGCTGTTCAACCAGCGCGCCACCGGTGTCGGCGATCATGTCGATATATCGCTGCAGGATGTCTTGGCCGCCGATCCGTTTTTGCGGATTATCTCTAGATACAGCGTTACCGCGGAAGTGCCGGAGCGCAGCGGCCATAGCCAATCGACTACCGTGGCGGAAACCTATCAGTGCCAGGACGGTTACGCGCGCATTTTCGTCAACCAGCCGGAGCATTGGCGCCGCTTCGTCGAGTGGTTGGGAAAACCGGCGGAACTCCTCGATCCGAAACTGGAAAATGTTCAGAGGCGCTTCGCGCTGCGCTCGATGATCGATCGCCTGGTCGAAGCGCGCACGCTCAACTATCCGGTCAAGAAATTTTTCGCAGAGTTTCAGGCCATTCGTTTAGCCGCGGCGCCGATCAATTCGCCGAGCGGTTACGTTGTCGATGACCAGACCAAACATCGCAACTATTTTGCCGAAGTGGATCACCCCGAGTTGGGCAAGCATCGCTTTCCCGGCGATCCCTATAAGTTTTCCGCCAGTCCCTGGCGTATCGCGCGTGGCGCGCCGCTGCTTGGCGCCAGCGCTGACAAAATTCCCGCCGGGTTTACCGGTGCATCGACTTGGAGCGCCGCCGCCCCGGCGGCTCCTTTATCTGAATCAGCGCGCAAACCGCTCGAAGGCATTCGCGTCATCAGTTTCCCGACGGGAATCGTCGGTCCAGCGCTGGCGGGGTTCCTGGCCGATCAGGGCGCTGAAGTGATTGGCATCGAAGCCAGCCGGGTCATGCGCAGCCCGCAACGGGGCCAGCGGTGGCAAGTAGCGGCGGATCTCGAAAGCAACCGCGAGCGCAAGCGCATCGCCCTCGACATGAAAAATCCCGAGGGGGTGGCGCTGGTGAAACAATTGATCGCGAAATCCGATGTGGTGGTGGAGAATTTCAGCGCTCGGGTGATGGCGAGTTGGGGCTTGGATTATCCGCGCATGAAAGAGCTTCGCCCGGACATCGTCATGGCGAGCCTGCAGGCGTTCGGTCAAACCGGGCCGCGGCGCGATTACGTCAGCTTCGGTCCGATCCTCATGGCCTATTCCGGCATGACTTATCTCTGGCGCGACCCGCAGGTGGAGAGGCCGGGTGCGGGCAGCCAGACAGCCTTTCCCGACTATGTCGCGCCTTCCTACGGTGCGGTGGCGATCCTCGCGGCGCTGCACCATAGAGCCCGCACCGGCGAAGGGCAGTACATCGACATCTCGCAGGCCGAAACCGCCGCGTCGATGATCGGTCCGGCATTATTGGAACTGCTCGTTAATGGCCGCGAGCCCCAACCCCAGGGCAATTTCAGCGCGACGGCGGCGCCCCATGGCTGCTACCGCTGCAAGGGCGACGATCGCTGGTGCGCCATCGCCATTGACGGCCAAGAAGAATGGAAACGTTTCTGTGAATCCATCGGCCACCGCGATTGGCTCGCCGACGCGCGCTTTGCCAACCCCGCGGGGCGCATCCTCCACCGCGCCGAGCTCGATGGCGAAATCGAAGCATGGACGAGCAAGTACACGCCGCACCAGTTGATGATCCTGTTGCAGCGCGATGGCTTTGCCGCCGGCGTTGTCCAGACGGCTGAAGATTTGTACCGTGATCCGCACCTGCGCGAACGCGGCCTGGCGCGGGATGTGAATCATCGCGAGATCGGCTCGGTAACCAGGGCCGGCCCGACGGCGCGGTTGAGCCACAATAGAGTTATTGCCGACGGCCCCGTTCATGTCGCCGGCGAGGACAACGAAGCGGTGCTGGGCGAGCTCCTCGGCTTGTCGGCGGAGGATATTCGCGGATTGTACGATCGCAAAGTGCTGCGTTAGGCCAGTCCTTACTAATTCGCCGCTGCAATGGCAGCGGACGGGCGAAGGAGAGAAGGATGCTGCTAGATTATCGTCTGTTTGACGCCGATGCTCATGCGATGATGAGCCCGCGCATGTGGGAAACCTTGCCGCAGGAGTTCCGGGCGCGGCGGCCGCGGCCGACGCGGGTGCATGACGTCGCCGACATGGGACGGTGGACCAACGGTTGGTTGGTCGAGGGACAAATCATTCCCCATGCGTTAGGCCCGGGCAGCCAGCCCGGCAACGAACCGGCGCGGGTGCTGGAAGAATTCGGCGCCGAAACCCACAGCGCGGAATTCCCTCTTAGCGGTTTCGACCTATCCGACACCGGCGCGCGCCTGCGCGGTCTGGATTACATGGGCATCGATCACCAGATGCTTTAGCCGACCACGCTCTACGCGCGCATGACCAACGATCCGGGGTTCGAAGCGGCGCTGATGCGCTCGTACAATCGTTATGTCGGCGCCCAGTGCGCCGAAGCGCCGCAACGGCTCAAGTGGGCCGGGCTCTTGCCACTGCGCGACGCGCGTCAAGGCTGCGCAGCGGTGGCTGAAATGAAGGAGCTGGGCGCCACTGCCGCGGTGGTTTACGGTACCGCCGGTGACCGCTTGCTGTGTCATCCCAGTTTTACTCCGGTGTGGGACGACCTGCATCGATCCGGGTTACCCCTGTGCGTGCATATGGGCATGAGCTACCCACCCTTCGCCGATGTCTGTAATGGCCTGCTCGCCGCCCATGGCATCGGCATGAGTCTGCCGGCACAGATGGCGTTTGTCGCCATCGTCGGCCATGGCATGCTCGAACGCTATGCAAATCTAAAAGTCGGCTTTCTCGAATTCGGCGCCGAGTGGATGCTCTACATGGTGCCGCGCCTCGATCACTACCTGCCCATCGACCGCAGCCAGATGCCGATCAAAACCGACGTGCCGCAGCGCACCATCGAAGACTACGCCAAGTCGGGCAGGATTTTCGTCGCCGGCGAAGCCGACGACAAATTGTTGCCGCAGGAAATCGAGCTGCTCGGCGAAGATCAGATTCTCTACTCCTCCGACCTGCCCCACGGCGAAGGCCGCCACAACGCCGCGAGAGAAATCATCGCGCGCAAAGATATTAATGAAAGGCAGAAGCACAAAATTCTTTACGACAATGCGGTCAAGTTCTTCGGCGAGCCGTGAACGATCCTTTAAATGTGACTTGGCAGCCGAAGGCATTGAACAATATCGAGTTCGAAATCGCGATCCGCAGAGCCGAGCGTCACTTGGCCAAAGCCGATGCGATCATGAAGCGGCTGATCGCCAAGCATGGTCATTGCCCCATCGCCGAGCGCGAGTTAGAGCCTTTTCACATGCTCGCTAACTCGATCATCAGCCAGCAGTTATCGACTAAAGCGGCGGCGACGATCAAAGTACGCGTCGGCGCCCTGGTCGGCGTACCGTTTCAAATCGGGAAGGTGCTTTCCACAACGCCAGCCAAACTACGCGGCGCCGGACTCTCGAGAGCAAAGACGCGTTACATCCAGGAACTCGCGGCTCATGTCAGCGACGGCAGGTTGGACTTCAAGGAAATCGAATTTCTCGCTAACGAAGCCGTCATTGAAAAACTGGTGATAGTTCCCGGCATCGGTCGTTGGACCGCGGAAATGTTTCTGCTGTTTGGCTTGAAGCGATTAGACGTTCTCGCTATCGGTGACGCCGGCTTACAACGCGCGGCGCGGAATCTTTACGGTAAAAAGCGGAAGTCGGCGACACTGCTGCCGCGGGTTGCGGAAGCCTGGCGGCCTTATCGCTCGATTGCGTCGTGGTATTTGTGGCGGTCATTGGAGGCGTAATATTTGGTAAAGCACTATCGGCGGGATTGCTTCTAACGATGGGTGAAGTGGAAACTCCGGAGAGCCACGGTCGCCATTAAGCTTTC
>JBGTCC010000713.1:0-3402 GCA_041749055.1 Thermodesulfobacteriota bacterium
CAAATCGAGCAGCTGATTTGGCCTGCCCCAGAGCTTGTTCTCAGCCACGACGAAGGAACTGCGCCCGCATAGAACACAAAGCAAGATTTCGCATGAGCGAATCTCCGAACCTCGGGGCATTCCTGTTGTGATTATTTGAGAATCATGCGACACGGGTAAATTTCGGTCCGAGCCAACAGGTCTCGAAATCAGAAACTCCTCGCGTCAGAAACGCAAAGTTGGGATTTTATTTTGTCTTGAGTTTGATTCTTACGTTATGTAGAATTTCGCATTGATAGCGAACAATAGTGGGAGAATCATTCATGGCATTAATCCGCCGGATTTCTCTAAAACGCTCGCCCCCCATTAAGACACTTGCGATTCTGACAACGATCACATTGGCACTAACATTTTCCCAGAGTAGCGCTGCTCCAGAAGGCGCTGGCCCAGACCCGGTAGATCTCAGGAACGAAATCGCCTATATCCATTTCCAAGTCGCGCGAGGGCATGATGAACAGGGCGATATCAGGACGGAACGTGCCTACCGAGAAAGAGCGGCAAACGATTCCGGCACGCCCGGTGACGACCTCGATTTGGCTGGTGATGAAAAATATTCGGCATCGCAAGAATACCAGATAGCAATGAAACAATGGCAAAAAGCGGCTAAGGGTTTAGGATCAACTACAAATCTCGATAAGTTAAGAATAATGCAAGAAAGTGCCGATGCGGCGTGGGAAGCAACCAAGCGTTCTCTGCGCCAAGCGATTGTCATCCATCGAAAGGCCGTGGAGTATTTCGAAAACGGGAACGATATTGAGAGAAAAACCGCAGTGCTTGCAAAATTAGCAAGAAACCTCGAGCGGCTTGCAGATCTTAAGAGATAGCAACGCGCCACTTTTCGTAGAACACAACGAATTCCAAGCAAGAATTCTTACCACGACAGAAGCAGACGCCTGGACGATTCTGATAAAAAGCAGTTAACAAGCTGAAAAGTTTGCCGCGTTCATCGGTTAGGCATCCAGCCGTCGCGTCCGTGGTAAACTCTTCGGCCGCGGGGCGTCTTCGAAATAATCGCCAACATTCTCCAAACTAAATGATGTCTGCCTGTTTCAGCTGCTTTAGCCGTTCTTTGGACAACCCCAACTCACCGCAGAGAATCTCTTCGTTGTCTTCCCCCAGTTTGTGGCCGAGAAAGTCCACCGAGCCGGGAGTGGCGGAGAACTTGGGCACGACGTTTTGCACGATCGCTTCCCCCAAGTCCGGATCGGGCACGCGCACCATCGCTTCGCGGGCGCGATACTGGAGGTCGCGGAAGGCATCTTCCATGTCGAACACGGCTGAATAGGCCACGCCATGCTTGTCGAAATGCTCGATGACTTCGTCGCGGCTATGCTGCTCGATCCAGGCGCCGACGACGCCGTTGCATTCAATAGAGTTCTCCACCCGCGCTGAATTGTCGATGAACTTGGGATCGGTGCTCATATCTTTGCGCCCGATCGCTTCGGCCAGTCGCAACCAGACGCTCTGCGTGCTCGCCGCCAGGGTCAGATATTTGCCGTCCTTGGTTTTGAACATCGAGCTCGGCGCCACGTAGGCGACGCGGTTCCCTGTGCGCTTATGCACGGTCTTCATCTGATCGTATTGGATCGGGTCGAAGTCGAGGAAGCGGAAGACCGCTTCATAGAGCGCCAGATCGATCATCTGGCCTTCGCCGCCGCGCAGATCGCGGTGATAGAGCGCCATCATCACCGACAACGAGCCGAAGATACCGGCAATCAAATCGCCCAGCGGATACCCCGGCGACATCGGCGGCCCGTCCGGCTCACCGATCAGATTGGTTAATCCGCTCATCGCTTCGGCGACCCGGCCGAAGCCGGCGCGATTTCTATACGGTCCGGTCTGGCCGAAGC
The DNA here is from genome assembly GCA_041749055.1 of Thermodesulfobacteriota bacterium. Taxonomy (GTDB): domain Bacteria; phylum Desulfobacterota; class Binatia; order UBA9968; family UBA9968; genus DP-20. The sequence continues at coordinate 1,890 of JBGTCC010000713.1, forward strand.
CGGAAATGCGCAGCATGATGATGCGCGGATCGACGGCGCGGATGGCGTCGTAGCCGATGCCCCATTTCTCGAAAGTACCGGGACGATAGTTTTCGACGACGACGTCGGTGCCTTTGACCAATTGTCTAAAGATCTCCGCGCCCTCCGGCTTGCCCAGGTCGAGGGTGATGCAACGCTTGTTGCGCGCCACCGACTTCCACCACAGCGGGATGCCGTCCATGATCGGCTCCAACTTGCGCTGGCCGTCGCCGTATTTCGGATGTTCGATTTTAATGACATCGGCGCCGAAGTCTGCGAGCAACACCGTCGCGAAGGGCGCCGCCACCATATTGCCGGCGTCGACCACGCGCACGCCTTTAAGCGGTTTGTGTTCGCTCTTTTTGGTCAGCGGAAAATCGTAATGTTCTTTAACGTAATCAGCCATTGTTTGCGTTGTCCCTCGTTCAGTCCGGGCATTTTACGCATAAAAAACAGCGGAAATAAACCGGACGCGTTTGACGATGCTATCCCGCCTGGCCTATATCGGAACCAGCAAATTTATCGATGGAGGAATAGTCAATGGCAGAACCCGCAAAGGTAGTTACCGGCATCGGCAAAGCCGAATTACATCGCATACTCGTGCGCGGCTACGATTTGAATAAGGAATTGGTCGGCCACATCACTTTCACCGCCATGACCTCGCTGATCTTGCGCGGCCGGCTGCCCACGGAGAACGAAGCGAAAATGTTGGACGCCCTGATGATCATCCTGGTCGAGCATGGCATGGTCTCCCACGTCATCGCGGCGCGACTGATCTATCACTGCGCGCCGGAAGCGATGCAGGCAGCGGTGGCAGCGGCGCTGTGCGGCGCCGGCAGCGTCCATCTGGGCTCCTCGGAATGGTCGGCAAAGATGCTCGTCGAAGCCCTGCCCGCCGACACCGAGAACCCGGCATACGACGAAATCGCCGCGAAAATCATCGACGACTACACCACGCGCAAACAGCGCATGCCCGGCATCGGCCACCGGACTCATGCGGAGGGCGATCCGCGCGCCGAGACGCTCTTCGACATCGCCCGCGGCACCGAGGTTTACGGCAAATATTGCGAGCTGATCCAGCGGCTATCGAAACTCTCCAGCGACCGGCGCAAGCGCTTGATCCCGGTCAACGTCACCGGCGCCATCGCCGCCATCGCGCTCGACATGGGTTATCCCTGGCAGATTTCCAAAGCCTTCGCGCTCATCGGGCGAACCTTGGGCGCCATCGGCCATATCGCCGAAGAGATCCAAAACCCCATGGCGCCGCAGATCGACCTCGCGATCAAGCAAGCGCTGGTCTACGAACCGGTGCGGACTTAGGAAGAGCATAGACAGAGAATTGTGACAGAGACAGAGCTTGGGAACGGAGAGGCGAATTCCTTGAAACTCGATTTTGGGCATTTCTCATCTATGCCGCTTCAGGCGGCGATGACCATCCCGCTGCAAACACAAAAAAAAAAGGAGGGCGGTACCGAAAACCGGCACCGCCCTCATC
>JBGTCC010000714.1:0-3122 GCA_041749055.1 Thermodesulfobacteriota bacterium
GGCTGGCACAATGACGCCGTCGAACTGCGGAATCCGGTTTAACTATACAATCTGTCGATGTAACCGCTGTCGTCCAACTCGCGCACGAAGTGGGTGTTCCATAGCGCCAGCGGATTATAGCCGGCGATCTCGGGATCGCGGCGCACGGCGAGCTGAAAAACGTTGGCAATGCCTTCGAGGGACGGATAGGGCTTTTTCTCCAGAGACTGCGCCCACTCGTCGTACAGCGTTTCGACTTCCTGGTCGGTTTGGAGCTTGAGGATCGGCGTGGCATGTTCCTTGAGAATCTCCAAGGTCTCCGGCTTGCGGGTGATAAAAAAGTGGATGGCGTCGACCAACCCCCGGGTCAGTGAACGAATCTCATCGGGATGACTTTTCACGAAGCTCGAGGTGGTGGTCAGCGTGACGCCGCGGATCATCGGGATTGCCCGCACGGTGATCACATGGGCGCCGGCTTTGGCGGCGCGGCTGTCATGGGGGATGGTAACGAAGGTGCCGTCGTATTCACCGCTTAGCACTCGTTTCCAGCGGTCTTCGGCGGAGCCCCGTAACTCGCAGAGTTCGATATCGCCACGGTCGACATCCAATCCCTCTTGTTTCAAGAACAGCCAAATATTGAGGCCGGCGTGGGAAGTCAGCTTATCGGCGACGATTTTTTTGCCTTTGAGATCCCGCACCGAGCGAATCTCGGGTCTGACGATCAGCTTGTTTTCCGTCCAATTGTTCGTCGGCTGAGCCAGGTGGACGAAGTCTTCGCCATTTTTGGCGTTGCGCACGTATAAATTATGGTGATTGCCGGAGATCAGGTCGACGGTGCCATTTTTGAGCGACTCGACGGCCTTTTCGCGGATGAGTTGCGGCGAAGTGTCGACTTCAAGATCGTTCCTTTGCCAGGAGCCCGATTTGTCGGCGACTAGCCAAAGCGGCGCGTGGGAATTGGAACGGTAAATGACCCGGAGTTTTTTGTTTGCCATGGGAATTTCCCCTCAAAATATAAAGCGCGGCTATCGAGGTCATAGCACTACTGAGAACTCTATTGCCAGCGCCATTTTAGCGGTGCAGCCGCAGACCGAGCCACAAAGTAATGGCGGCGAAAAGCAGGATACACCAGTTGGCGCCGGTCATGCGGGTAATGATCGAGCGCAGTTGCTCGGGTGTGACTTCGCCGCCGCCTTCGGTCCGCCTGACGAAACGATGGCCGATGCCGAGGGCTTGGTAGACGCTGAACATGACCAGCAGAAAGGCGAACAGCAACTTGATGCCAAGTTTGAACGCGAGATACTCGATGAACGTCTCGCGATAAGCCGCTTTCAGTTCGGTGAGCTGGAACGCCCCGGTGAATAAAATGATCCCCAGGGAGCCGACCTGGAGTGGATTGTAGAACTTCAGACCGCGAACGAAATAACGCACTTGATCTTCATGCTTTTCCAACACACCCACAGCGGGCAGAAACATGAGCCAAAAACCGATGACCGCGCCCAGGTAGACCACCAGGGCGATCAAATGAAGCCAGGAGTAGAACATCGGGCGATGAGTTCATCCCCAGCTAAAACGTGAGCCCTTCTTGTAGGGTTTGCCGGCGGTGTCATAGGTGTCGCCGATGGTGTCTAACTGCTCGCGGATGCGCTGGCGCTGGCGCTGCTGGTGCGCTTCGAAGGCAGCGGCGTCTTTGGCGCGCCGCTCCATGAATTGCGCCAGCTCCCGCTCCCGCCGTTCGGCAAACTCCCTTTGCTCGTTCTCCCACTCGTCGTAAGAGTCTTTGAGCAGCGTCCGGATGTGGTAATTCAAATTGTCCCGGACCACCGTGGACTTGTGGCAGTGGGGGCAGAAGATGACGTTGCCGATGGTGAAGTTCTTGACGTTTTGATCTTGAACGCCGTTGCACTTGTAGCAGCGCAGCGGAATGTTCCACGAATCGATGGGCGGCAGCTCGACATAGTTCACATCGGCTTCGATGAATCCCGGTGGCGCCCCAGCCTCGACCGGCGCGGCAACCGAGTTGGGGCTGGCCGGCGTGCCGGGCGTCTGAGGTGCATCAGCAGCTGCGGCGACGGATTTCCCTTGGCCCTTGCGAAAGCGCGACTCGAAACTGTCGCTAAAATTGGTTTCCGGATGGAGCTGGCGTGCTCTTTGGATCAGTGCTTCTTCGGATTCAACATTGTTCGGATCGGTGATACAGACATCCACCGGGCAGACCGCGGCGCAGGCCTCGTAATCGTGAAAACCGACACATTCGGTGCATAGCATCGGATCGATGACGAAAATCGGGTCGCCCTGGGTAATCGCATTGTTGGGACACTCGGGCTCGCAAGCACCGCAGTTGATACATTCGTTGGCGATCATTGTTGCCATGAACTTCTCACCTCCAAAATAACTAGATAACTAGCACGGAATTGCCGGCGGCGTGAAACTCGCCATATCCTAAATGAAAAAAATTGGTGTTGCAAATCTTTGACTAAGACCGGAATACCAGAGGCATTTTCTACATCGGCAATGGGGCCTCATAGTTTGGAGTTGGTTCGAAGGCGGGTGAAGTGCGAGATTACGCTAGCTGCGGCGACCTCAAGTTGGGCGAATTTCAAGGATTGCACGTAGTCGATCGCGCCCAATAAAATGTCCCAGACAACATGGAGTAACGCCACCCTCTTGGCGCGTCGGTTCTGGTGGGCTATGATGCCGCATGATGATTTCCCGACCATTTAACTGCCATCGGATTCTTTCGATGGGTTTTGCCGTCGCACTGGTTGCTTTTGCCGCCAGTGTTTCTCCGGCCGCCGATAGTCCAAAGAAACTGCGCTTGGCCTACGCTGGGTGGGAAGTCGGCACGGCGGTGGCCTACATCGGTGTCGACGCAGGCCTGTTCAAACAGCATGGCCTTGAAGTCGACGAACTGCCGATCCGCGACACACTGAGCGCCGGCGTGCAGTCGCTTTTAGGTGTCGATTTGCTGATCGGTTTAGGCAATCCGCTCGCCGTGCTGCAGCCGCTGGCCCGCGGCGGAGATATCACAGTGATTGGTTCCCATGTGAGTTTCGACCAGTACGGTATGGGCGTGGCGACATCCATCAACGCAGTGAAGGATTTGAAGGGTAAGAAAGTCGGCGTCTCCGCTCTCGGCGCGC
>JBGTCC010000715.1:0-5610 GCA_041749055.1 Thermodesulfobacteriota bacterium
TCGTCGCGGTCGCGGCCTTCGCTGCCAGAGACGCTTGCGTCACAGCCGCGACAATCACGTCGACCTTGAGACGAACTAAATCCGCGGCAAGTTCCGGGAGCAGCTCGAACCTACCGTCGGCCCATCGGTATTCAACCGCGATATTCTTCCCCTCCACGTATCCAAGTTCGCGCAGGCCTTGGAGGAATGCCTCGGTGAGATGCGCGCTGCCTGCGCGCGCAGCCGGAGTGAGATAGCCGAGCCGCGCCATTTTCCCCGGCTGCTGCGCGTCGACGAACTGCACAAAGGCGAAAATCACAGTGAGCACCGCGAGACCGATGATTTTTTTCGTCATGGACATCCCGTTAACACAGCAGGCAAACCGTTTGTAGTGGCAAAAACCGTGGTTGCCCACCGACCGGGCAGGCACGAGGGCCTGTGCTCACCATAACATCGCCGGTCTCGCTAACTTTTCCCCGCCGCTTTCAGCGCCTCATTTACCACATCAATGATCGGCTTCATCTCGATCCAATCGGGCTTGCCGGTGTCGAGATATTTGATTCCTTCCAGCCGGCGATTGTCGTAGGGCACTTCTTCTTTGGGGATATCGATACGCAGCGAATCGGCGGGGCTTTCCGCAGTCATGGTTCTTTTTTGCACGGCGATCTGGCCGCTGCGCGACAGCAGCCAGTTGATGAAAACCTTGGCGGCGTTGGGATGCGGGGCGCGGTTGACCAGCGCCAGGGTGCCAAACTGCTGCACCAGGCCGCCGCCTTCTTTAAAAACTTTCGGGCCGAAGGTGTCCACCGGCAGGCCCTGGCGCTTCAAGACATCGACGTCGCAAAAAAAGCAGATCGCATATTTTCCCGTGGCCAGCCAATCGGGGCCCTGGCGAAAGTCGCGAAACAGCGTCGCGTCCATCTCGCCGAATAATTTGCGGATAAACGCCGGCCCGAGATCCTGATGATAGTAGAAAAAACGCGTGTTGCCCGCGCCTGGCCCAGCCTCACGGATATCGCGAATTGCGATCTTGCCTTTCCACTTCGGCTGTAAAAGATCGCCGTAAGACTTGAACTCCTTCACGTCGACGAGCTTGGTGTGGTAGCTGATCGAACCGTAGGTCGCCGAGCCGACGTAGTTGAAGACATATTGTCCGTCGGGATCGGAATACTGATGCTTTTTCAAATACCACCTGGACGGGTCGGTGACTTCCGGCAGGACCAATGCCGACTTGATCGGATCGAGCGCCTTGGCGGGATAGAATTGCTGGTAGTTGGGATTGGCCCCGGTGCTGGAAACGTCAGCGATAAATTTTTCCGCGCGCCGTTCCGCCAGCAGACGCGGTCCAAGTTGGTTTCCTCTTCCCGTGATCGCGACAACTTTGATCTCAGGAAACTCTTTCTCGAAATCCGGCAGAATCGCCTCATAGCCGCTGATGTAAACGACGACCTGCCCTTCCTTCTTGGCCGCGTCGAGAGTCTTTTCCCATTCCAGCTGCCAGGCGGGCTTTGGCTGAGCCGCCAAAGCAACCATCGCTAAGCCAAAGAAAACGATCGCCGAAAAAGAACTAGTTAACGCAGCCAATCTTAATCTCAATTTTAAATTCTCCGTTGTCAATTTTCCGTTAACTCTTCCCCGCCGCCTTAAGCGCTTCGTTCATGACGTCCAGGATCGGCTTCATCTCCTGCCACTCCGGCCGGCTGGTGTCGAGATACTTCACGCCTTCCAAGCGACGTTGCAAGATCGGTATTTCGTCTTTAGGTATGTCGATACGCAGGGAATCGGTGGGATTCTCGGTTTTGAGCATATTTTTCTGCAGGGCGATTTGGCCACTGCGCGACAACAGCCAGTTGATAAAAACCTTCGCCGCGTTGGGATGGGGCGCGCGGTTTACCAGCCCGAGGGTGCCGAATTGCTGCACCAGGCCGGCGCCTTCTTTGAACACTCCCGGACCGAAGGTGTCCACCGGCAATCCCTGCGCCTTGGCAACGTCGACTTCGCAGAAAAAGCAGATCGCCGCCTTGCCGGTGGCCAGCCAATCGGTGCCCTGGCGGTAGTCGCGAAACAAAGTCGTGTCCATCTCGCCATAGAGCTTGCGAATAAACGATGGCCCGACATCAGGCAGGTAGTAGAACAAGCGCGCGTTGCCCGAACCGGGGCCGGGCACGCGGACGTCGCGCGAAATGATTTTGCCTTTCCACTTGGGATTGAGCAGGTCCCAATAGGATTTGAAATCTTTCACGTCGACTGACTTGGTGTTGTAGCTCACCGAGCCATAGGTCGCGGTACCGACGTAACTGAAAATGTATTGGTTCTCCGGATCGGCATAGTGGTGCCTGCCTTGGTACCACTTGGTTACGTCGTTGATCTCGGGCAACAGCAGCGCCGGTTTGATCGGGTCGAAAACTTTCGCCGGAAACAACTGCTGATAGGTGGTCACGCCGCCGGCACTGACCACGTCGGCAAGAAATTTATCGGCGCGCCGCTCGGCGAGCAAGCGCTGGCCGACCTGGCTGCCGCGGCCGGTGATCGGCATAACTTTAATTTCCGGATACTCCTTTTGAAAGTCCGGCAGATTCTCTTCATAGCCGCTGATGTAAATCGCCAGCTGGCCTTCCTTCTTGGCCGCTTCGAGAATCTTCTCCCACTCCGCTTGCCACGCCGGCTTGGCTTGCGCGGCAAAGGCAGTCCTGAACGCGATTAACAACGCAATAAATATCAGTGGTAACAATCTTCTCAACATAATTGTGGCTTCCTGTTTTTTACTAAGATTTATCGGCGCGCCGCTCGGCAATTATGCGCCGCGCCATGTGCGTTAACTTTGCACTGACTTGTCCCACGGGCTTGTCCTCCGGTTCCCTGGCGAACAAGCGGGCGCGATGCATCGCGCAGCTACGCCCGGAAATCCTCTGAAAATTTGTTTTGCGCCATTTACGTTCTCTTCGACCGAGCTCAGGACGTGGTTGGCGGCCAATCCGGTTCCGATTCTTCTTCCGTCAACGTGTTGAACGGCTTGAAAGATTGGAACAGTCCTACGCTTTGGGCGGCACATGATAGGTCACCGAGCCCGCTTTGCCCACTTCCAGGGAATGATCCAGCTTGGTGTCGATGATCGGATGGTTGGGGTCGCGAAAAACGTTGATCGGGTCAAGCCCCCGCTGGACTTTTTTAATTTCGCGCAGGAGCATTGCGCGGTACTGCACCACGCCATGGTCCGACCCCGTCAAGCGCTCGCGGGTGCGGTTGTGCACCGGCCCTTGGGTCTCCCACGCCATGAAATCCTGGGCATCCACATCATCGAGTCGGTATTTGGCATCGGGATGGAGCACATCCTGAGTTTTTTTGAACGGTCTGCGATAATTGACCGGCACCTCATCATTGGCCGGACGCGGCTCCACTGAATCCGGGACGAAGTGAACATAAATCACCCAAGTGTGCGTGTCGTCGATGGGCACGCGGATCTGCGTGCGGTTGGCCTGGCGCAGCACGGTGGGGAACAGCAGCGGATGTTCCTCGACCTTGCCGTCCGTGAAAACCCGCCGCTTGATAAAGCCATGGGCAAATTCGGTGATGCCGTAGTCGACTAGATTGTCGATGGTGCCGCGGGTGGTGTTCTCGACTTTGAAACCGTCGGTGACCAGCTCCTGATGGAGAATATGCAGGTGCGCCGTGTCGACGGAATTTTCCATCGCTTGCAGCCAGTTGCAATCGAGCTGCGGCAGAGCGCGCAGCCAATGCCAGCCGTCGGTGCGGGCCCAGACATCGTATTTAGGAATTTCCGGCGCCGGCAGCGGGCCGAAGTAGGCCCAGTAAAGTCCGGCAAGTTTCTTTACCGGGTAAGCTTTGTGCTTCACCGACTGGCAGAATTTGCTTTCCGCCGGTTCCGCCGGCGTCTCGAGGCAATTGCCTTCCACGTCATAGAGCCAGCCATGGTAAGCGCAGGCCAGGCCACGCTCGTCGACTCTGCCGTAGGACAGCGACACACCGCGATGGGAGCAGCGGTCATGCAAGAGACCGACCTGGCCTTTGGTGGTTTGAAATAACACCAAATCCTCGCCGAGCCGGCGGATAAACTTAGTCGGATTTTCCGCCGTCAGGTCCGCCGCAATCGCCACCGGATGCCAGTAGCGGCGCAAAAGTTCGCCCGCCGGCGTGCCCGGACCGACCTGGGTCATCATGTCATTTTCTTCAGCGGTCAGCATTTGTTCTCTCCCTGTTAAAGATCCTCGCCTAGATGCGCCAGCCCAACTATATCAGTGGCCGCTCGCGCGGTCACTTTTTACCGGCAAAACTCTCATCCATCAACCTGGTCAGCGGCGTAAGATCCCGAAAATTTGGATCACCGGGATCAAAATATTTCACGCCGTCGACGCGCCGCTCTGAGGCGGCAATGTGATCCTTCGACACGTCGATGCGCCGCGAGTTTTTCACCTCTCCCGGAATACTCATCAGCCGCTGGAAGGCGCTCTGCCCGTCGCGCGACAGCAGCCAATTGATAAACACCCTGGCCGCGTTGGGATGGGGCGCGCGGTTCATCAACGCCAGTTGGCCGAACGCCCCCGATAGGGTAGCGCCCTCCTTGAAGTGATGGGGAGGGAATTCATCCACCGGCAATCCCTGCCCCTTGGCTTTAGCCGTCGCAGAACCTTGCGTCGGCATCGACAATGCGAACTTGCCCGCCGCCAGCCAATCCAGCGCCTGGCGCAGGTCGGCGGTCACAGTGACCTCCATCTCGCCGTAAAAACGGCGCAGGAACTCAGGGCCGATACCCGCATGATAATAAAGAAATTGAAACGATGGGCCGTTTCCGCGCACGCGCCGGATGTCCGGGGAAACGATCTTGCCCTTTAGTTTGGGATTGAGAAAATCCCACATGGATTTGTAGTCTTTGGGATTGATCAGATTGGTATTGTACGCCGGACTCGCCCCCGCCGACACGTTGCCTTCATACACGATAATGTAACGTTCCTCGGGATCGAGAAATTTATGCTTGCCATCCCACCACTTGGTCGGATCGATGACTTCCGGCAAAATCAGCGCCGGCTTGAGCGGATCGAGCATCTTGCCGAGATAGAGACTTTCATAGATCGACCCGCCGCCGCCGCTGTAAACGTCGGCGAGATACTTTTCAGCGCGCCGTTCGGCGACGATGCGCGGCGCCAGCTGCGATCCCGAACCGGTGACGCTGGTGACTTTGATCTTTGGGTAGGCTTTTTGGAACAACCCCGAATCGATCAACGCGCCGTAGCCGGCGATATAAGCCGTCAACTGCCCCTCTTCCTCGGCCGCCTTCACCGTGCGCTCCCATTCGGCCTGCCAAGCCGGCTTGGACTCGGCCGCGAAAGCTGGCGTAGCCGCGCCGCCAAGAACCGCAAGCAACAAAAGACTGGTGAAATATTTCATAGAAGTCTTGAACCTCTCCATCTTCATCAACCAGACGAGAAACAAATCCGAAAGCTTGAACTTTTGAACCCTTGAACCTTGAACGAAATCCTACTCCGGACTGGCCACCTGATGCGACAGCATGATCTCCTTGCGCTGCTTGGCCGACTCCAGTATAGCCAGGCACACTTCCAAGGTCGCCGCGCCCCAGCGGCCACCATGGAACACCGGCCGCCCCTTGACCACCGC
>JBGTCC010000716.1:0-4914 GCA_041749055.1 Thermodesulfobacteriota bacterium
AATTGCGTCGATTCGAAGTCGACTTTCTCGTTTTCGTCACTCCCGCGAACGCGGGAATTCAGGTTCCTGGGTTCCATCCCACCGTGACCTGGAGACCTCCGTGCGCGGTATGACTGAACTTCTCTTCGCCTGAAGCAGGCCCTAAGCGCGAAAAAACGCTAAGGTAATGGACATGGCCCCGTCATCCGATTGATTTGTGGAATCACCTCGGCGCCAAAACGTTCGATGGTCTCCAGGGTAAAGCGCGGGTCCATACCAGGCCAGTCGACCATGAACCACATGACCTCGGTGTTGAACTCCTTGTGATAGGCCATCACCTGCTCGACCACCTCGGCGGGGCTGCCGAGTATCAGACGATCGCGCTTCAATTCGTCAAACTTGAGATCGTAACGCTCCCCCGGCTGGCCCCATTGCTGATAACGCAAATAACGCCGTTCGTACCCCTCGCGGATACGATCTTCCGCTTCGCGCGTGCTGTCGGCAATGCACAGATCGCGAAAAATAAACAAGCCTTTGTACGGCCGCCCCTGTTTTTCCAGCGCCGCTTTGTAGACCGGCAACGCTTCGCGCAGGAAGCCCTTCGAGTGCCGCCGGCTGGCAATCCAGTGGTCCGCAACTTCCGGCACCCTGGCGACGGTATTGACCGAATCGGCGCCGAGCAAGATTGGCGGACCGGGACGCTGCACCGGCCTGGGCGCCATCGTCACTTTATCGAGATGGAAATACTTGCCATGAAAGGTCACGGCGTCCCCGGTCCAAAGCCGGCGGATAATCTCGACACTCTCGACTAACCGGCCGCGCCGCTCGCGGAGGTCGATGCCGAAGGAATTGAACTCGCTTTCGCGATAACCCTGGCCGACGCCGAACAGCAGTTTGCCGCCGGACAAATTGTCCAGCGTCGCCATGTACTCGGCCACCATCACTGGATGGTGCAACGGTAGCAGAAAAATCGAAGTGCCGACATACATGCCCGGCACCCGGCCGGCCAGATAAGATAACAACGGAATAGACTGCAAGATCGCCGCATCCGGCCCGGTGAGAAAATGCTGGGCGACGAACAGCGCCTCGAAATTATTTCGTTGCGCCGCCTGCGCCCGCTCGACAACCTGCTCACACACTTTCGCCGCCGGCAAATCCGACGGGTAACTGCCAAACTCAAGTCCGAATCTCATAGTTAACTATTCTCCTTACGATATTCTTTGCGCACCGTAACGACCATGCGGCGCGCCGCGCCACAAGTCAAACCGGGAAATCATGACCGACACTAGTGATCCCGAAGGTTATTACGCTGGACCGAGGTGGGATAAAAGCAGGTATGCGGTGACAACGGATCGCCGCCATTTCTCAATCGATCGGCCACGACACCTCGGGGAGTCGTTGGTTGTCTCGCCAGCGACTCCATTGGCTTTTCGGTTGCGCTTTAGAACGCGTCCTAAAGTATTGCTGGCGTTTGCCGATTGCCTATATCTGTGAAGGAACAACTACTTCGGCCGCTTGTTTAGTCAACAGGTTTGGAAGGTTCGATGTCGGATAGTACGCTCAAAGCTTTGGTGATCGACGACAGTCCGACGGACGCGCGGATACTTGCCAATATACTCTCCTCGCAGCTGCAAACCGAAGTTGAGATCGCCAAGGACGGATTGGAGGGGTTGGGAAAGCTTTCCGACGGCCATTTCGACTTAGTCTTCTTGGATCTCCTCATGCCGCGGATGACCGGAGTTGAAGTTCTGAAGAAGATTCGCGAATGGCCGAACACCACCAATCTCCCTGTGATTGTGATTTCCGCCAGTAACGATGCACAGACCGTGCAATCCCTGCTAGGATTCAAGATCTTCGATTATGTGATCAAACCCTACAATCCTGAATTGATCGTTAAACGTTTCACGGAAAAACTCGAAACGCTCAGGCTTCGTGCTGCACAATCCAGGGAGAAGTGACCCTTCAGCGGTTCTCGCAACGCAGGGTACCGGTTTCGCATCAGCCGCAAGCACTGCGACAATCCAAGTTATCTCTGTGCATGGCCGCTTGCTCCCTTAATCACTCTACATCCTTACCTAGCGCTTTAACTCAGACGCGCATTCGATGTCATAAGTTGGCGCCACAATGTTGGCATTTGAGCGCGGTGAGTCTGACTCGCTTGTCGCATTGCGAGCAATTGATTGTCGAAGCAAACCAATAAATCGCCGCACCAGCAATAATTAAAGTGACACCCGGCAACGTTGTGCCGGTACTCGATGCCACCACAGAACCGATCACGCAGCCAACGACGGTAATCATGATGCCGAGACAACAAAGTAAACGACCGAAGATACTCGCAAGCATGCGCATTCCAAAAGTTTCTTTATTCTACAAGCGCTTTCGTCAAGGCATCTGCCGACCACACCACCGGCGTTTGGAAAAAATCTTGTCAAGCAGCGCTTTCTCAATTTAAAATATCGTTGAGGTCGCCTCTCCCGCCATTGGCCCGCAGCCTATTTCCTCGGCTGGAAACGAGTAAATCTCGATTATCGCCGTATGAGTGAGCTGCAAGACGCCGCAATGTTAAAGCATCATTCCTTATTAATCGCCCGCACCATGGTCATCCGCGATTGATTGACGGCAAAAAACGATGCTTCCCATTTCTCGTTTGGATCGAGTAACGCTATCCCCGCAACCGCGCAATTTCAACCAAACACTCATTCGATTGACGACTCGCCGGCTCGTCGATATATCTCCAGTCAGAGAAAAAAGCTGTTTATTTCCTATTCGCGATCGGGCGCGGCCAGAGAGGGCCGCCATGACAGTTCGCATTGCCCAGTTCGTGCACGCCGCCAGTGCCGTAATGGACGAAGCCTTCCGGGGCGACTTCCCCAAGGTTGAAGTGGCCAAGCCTGACAGACTTGCATCCCTCGCCAAGGCACTCGACGGCGCCGAAATCCTCCATGTTTACAACTCCGCCTTCACTGCGGAATTCGTCCGCCTAGTGCGTGACAAAGGTCGGGCCTTCAAATGGATCCAGTTCACTACCGTCCGTGTCGAAATCGGCCTGAAGGCGGGGCTGCCTGAGGGCGTCTGGGTCACCAATTGCGGCGACCAGCCAGCGGGGGTGTTAGCCAGCCACGCCATGGCCCTGATGTTGGGCGTCATGCAGGGCTTTCGCCGGTTCGAGCAGCGGCACGCACGCCGGGAATGGGCGCGGCACGGCATGTCTTCCCACATACTCGACCCCGACGGCGCGCGCATGGTGATCCGCGGCATGGGCCGCATCGGTCAGGACATCGCGCGCAAGGCCAAGATATTCGACATGGAGGTAATCTGCGTCACCCGCGCGCCTGTTCCGCTGCGCCGGAGATCGACCGCGTGGTACCCTGGGAAAAGGTCGGTGAGGTGCCGCCCACCGCCGACGTGGTAATGGTCGCGATGCCCCTCGACACGGGCACCGAGGGTTTTCTAAGCGCAACAAGGATCGCGCTCATGAAAGAAACAGCGGTCCTCGTGAACATCACCCGCGGCAAGGTGGTGGATGAGGCGCCTCAATCACATAATCAGAACACCCGACGGGATGCTCCAAGACTTTGCAAACCCACAAAAAGACATGTTATGAAAACCGAACGGGCCCGCATCGAACCCGCTTCTAAGCAAACGCCGACTCGACCTCGCGCACTTCCATCTTGGCGACGTTGCCGCCGAGCTTGATCCCGGCGGCCGCGACCGCGGTTTGAAACTCTTTGGTTTTCGCTTCAAGCTCTGCCTTATCTTTGTATGTCCGAACCCAGATAAATTCGTTCTGCGGCCGGTTCACCCAGGTACCGACGATGGGCACGCCGATTTTTTCGTGCAGGACCATCACGTCCTCTTTGAATCCCTTGAGAAAGTTATCCATCTCACCCTTATTGATCGTATAAATGCGAATTTGCGATATCATTTTGCTCTTCCTCCATTTTTTTTAGGTTTCCACCGCTAGGACGGCACACTCTGGAAACTATCCGAGTGGGTCGCCGGCAGTCAAACGACCGATTCGGATTTTTCTCCCGCAAAGGCGCAAAGACGCTAAGTGACAGGCCAGAGGCCGTCATCCCGAGCGAATGCGAGAGATCTAAAAAAGGATTTTTCTCTGCGTTCGAAATGACATCGTCTTCCCTTTGCGCCTTCGCGCCTTTGCGGGAGATATTTCGATTTCCTTTTTTCGCCCTTTGCGCTCTTTGCGGCTAATACTCCGCTTCCGAATTCACGCGGTTGACGCCTCGAACCATTTTGCCTAGATTGTGGCCTTGATGAAAATTGCATTGGACATCGACGGCGTGCTGGCGGATTTCGTCACGCCGTTTTTGCAACTGCTGGAACGGCGGGTCGGCGGCCCGTCCATCGACCCGGCGTCGATCACCGATCCCAACTTTCAAAATCATCCGTTTCTGACCAAAAAATTGATTTACGACTGCATGGTCGAGACATCCTACGATCCGGAGTTCTGGCACCTGCTCGCGCCGCTGCCGTCGGCGAGCCAGTGGCAAGCTCTCAACCAGTTGAGCCGCGACAACGATGTCGTCTTCATCACCCACCGTTGGGTGCGCGACAGCTACGATATCGGCCAAGTCACATGCGACTGGCTGCGCAGTTATGGCATTGACAACCCGGTGGTGCATTTCACCCAAGACGTGAAATCTCAGCTGGTGCGGAAACTTGAGGTTGAATTGTTCGTCGACGACCGCCATGAAAACTGCGAGGACGTGGCGACCCAGACTGAAGCGGTCGTCATGATGCCGCACCGGCCGTACAACCAAGCATTCGATCATCCGAAAGTGCGACGCATCGAGGATTTAAACGAACTGTTCGCCTATCTTTCAAATAAGTGAGATTGAACGACGGAGGGAATCTCATGGGAACGATCGATAACAAAGTAGCCATCGTCACCGGCGGCGGCGGACCTGGTCGACA
>JBGTCC010000717.1:0-2215 GCA_041749055.1 Thermodesulfobacteriota bacterium
GGAGTTTAATGACATAGTTGGTTGAACGCTCAGGGAGCGTGCCGGCGGAGATTTCGGCGCACCGATAATAGCTAATCGATGAACAGCTGAAATGGCGTCAGCATGGGTTAGCGATTGGCTCGATGGCCCATGCTGACGTGACTTAGAAGTTGGCTTTCGTTGCCGCGGGTAGGCGAGCTATTTCTTTCCCAAACTCGCCCGTTGATCGGGGCCGCTGTCGGCGTAGCCCGGTTGCACCAGCGAATCGATAAAGTACCGACCGCCCTTGGCAACGATGGCGGCGCCTTTTTTGAGCGCTTTCATCAGGCCGTCGGCAGTGGTCACCGGCGTTTCGCTGTCGAAGCCTTGCGCCCGCGCCATGGCGACCAGATCCACATGGGGGTGATCGATTTGCTGGCCGATCCAACGGTTCTGCGGCGGACGGCTACGCATGTTCGCGACTCGCTCTTGGTGCAACTCGTCGTTGAAATAAGACCGGTTATCCGCCGCCACGATCATCACGGGAATATTGAAATGGGAGGCGGTCCACAAAGCGTTGACGCCCATGAGATAATCGCCGTCGCCAATGACGCCGATGGTCAGCCGGCCGGAATCTTTAAGCGCCAGCGCGGCACCGATGGTATGGCCGGGTCCGGTGCCGACCGCGCCGCCGCCGTCGTTGCCCATGAAAGATAACGGTCCGTCGAACTCGAAAGCCTCGCCCGGCCAACCGATCGGCAGACGGGCAAAGGTCACATCCCGCCCTTGGGCATACTCGCGGATGGTCATCGCCATATCCCACATGGTCATCTGGCCTTTGCTCGAGGGTTTGGCAAATTTGCTGGCATTCCAATGGCTGAGCCCCTTCATCGCCGCCCGCGGCTTCATTTTGCCTGCCTTCTTGCCACCCAGGGCATCGAGCATTTGCGCAACGAATTGATCGGGTTCGGCGAGAATTGGAATATCCACCGCTGCCAGCGCTTGATGATCCATGCTCCAGCCATTGGTCCGGTAGCTGTCGACGGAACAGTTGACAATTGTTTTCGCCGCCGGCTCCTGGGTTTGCGACTTACCCAAGCTCAAGCGCAGCACGCCGGCGAGATCGAGCCAATCCAGACTGATAATCAGGTCGGCCTTTTCAATCAACGCCGTCGCCGCTTTGTTGGGCCGCACGCAGGGCGCGGCGAAATGCAGCGGATGGGTGGTCGGAAATGCCGACGGATCGTTGCTGCTGGTCAACACCGCGGCGCCGATGGCCTCGGCAAAGCGCACGCGCCGATCCCAATCGTCTTGATCGCGCGACACCCGTCCGGCCAGGATCAATGGGAACTGCGCTTGCTCGATGGCCTTCAAGGTTTGCTCAATCGATGCCGCCGCAACCGCCGGTGTGGGCGCCGGCGCGAAACGCGAGGCATCGGGAATGACGATCTCGTCGGTGAGCGCCGACTCCTGCAAGCCGGCGTCGAGACAGATATACACCGGACCGCGCGGCGCCGTGCGGGTGATTTGATTGGCGCGCAACACCGACTCCACCGCCGCCTGCGCCGAGGCCGGCTGGTCATCCCACTTGGTATAATCACGAATCACCGCGCCTTGATCCTTGGCCGTGTGAATCCAGTCGATCCATGGCCGGCGCAAATGCGCATCCACCGGGCCGGTGGCGCCGAAGATGATCATCGGCGTGCGATCGCACCAGGCGTTGAAGATCGTCATCGACGCGTGCAAAAGACCGACATTAGCGTGCAACGCCACCGCCATCGGCGTCTCGGTCACCTTGCCGTAACCGTCGGCGATCGACACCGCATGCTCTTCGTGCAGGCAAATCACCATCTGGGGATTTTCGTTGCCGAGATAATTGACGATGCTGTCATGGAAACCGCGATAACTCGCCCCCGGCACCAAGGCGATATATTTGAGATTGAGCCGGCGCGTGGTCTCGGCGACCACGTCGCTGCCCCACTTCATCTGCGGCTTGCCGAGATTTTCCGGCCGGTCTATGGATGCGCCAGTCGATTGACGGCTGCTCGCCTTGAGCGCCTTCTTGGTGGTTTTCATTTTTCGCTCCCGCGCCGAATTGTTTCTCGGGTTATGACGTCGTGGTTAATAATGTTCTCGGGACCATCGAAGTGCGGCTTTACTCGGACTTCGACTTAGCTTTTTGTTTGTCCTGGGTCTCTCTCTCGATTTTTTTGCTCTGCACATCCTGGGTATGCTCGATACGGCGTTTTTCCTGTTT
>JBGTCC010000718.1:0-2691 GCA_041749055.1 Thermodesulfobacteriota bacterium
CGGCGCGTTCGCCGCCAGCGATGCGGCGAGCGCGCCGATGAACAAAATCTTCATAGGTTGAAAACGCCGGCCGCGGTAGTGCCGAGGATCGCGGTCTTGTCCGCGCTTGAACAGGGCGACTGGCGAACCATATCGATCGACTCGACGATGTTCGCCGCAGTTTTACACTCGAGCGGATAGTCGCTGCCAAACATGATGCGGTCGGCGGTGGTAATGTTTAAAGCCGCGGCCATTGACGGTCCCCAGGCGCCGGTTCCAGCGGTGTCGAAGTACAGGCGTTGAAAGAGCTTCTCAAACCGTTCGGTGACGCCGAATTTTTTCTGTTCATTTTGGGTTTTCAAATAGCCGCGCATTTCGGCCGGAATCGGCGCGTCATCGGTTTCGAAAAACGCCATCATGCGTCCCTTGAGAGACGACGCCGCGCCGCCAAGGTGGGGGATGATGAAGCGGAGCTCGGGAAAGCGCGGCAGGACTGCATTCATGATGCGCACGATCGCTTGGGTGGTCTCGAGCGGGCGAAACACGCAACGGTCCAAACTGTATGTCGTTTCCGAGCCGGTCGGTTTGGATTGCGGATGGAGGATGATCGGCAAACTGTTTTTCTGAATAATCTCGTAGAGCGGAAACATCAGCGGGTTGTCGAGCTGGATATCGAGGTGGCATGCGAGTAAGGCCACCGAGCGCAGGCCGAGCTCATGAATGCCGCGTTCGAGTTCGCGCTGGGCGCTCTCCGGCTCATGGATCGCCATATGGATGGCGCTGCGAAAGCGCTTGGGGTGTTGTTTTTCGACTTCGGCGACGCCGTCATTGAGCGCGCGGGCGACTTCGGCGCCCATGACCTGCACCTGGTCGGTGAGAATGGAGTAGGTCACTCCAGCCTCGTCCATCGCTTTGATATGGGCTTCGAGGTCTTTTCGCGAGGGGTGCAAAGTCAAACTGATTTCGTTGGTGACGATGCGTTTGCCGCCGGCCTGTTTGGCGAGACGGTCGAACAGCATGGCCGGCATGTAATGGTGGTGCACATCGACGATCAAATCAGCTGAGGCCATAATAAATTTCTAGCTCCTTGTCTGTTATTCTTAGTGCCTCAAACTACGATAGGGCGCTGGTGACTGCAAGTGAATCGTCCGGCGCCGTGATCGAGCGCAGATGGACGTTCATCCTGCGTCACTACGCGAACTGGCGCCAGGGTAGTAGGACAACAGCAGGATGATGATCGGCATGATGGCGGCATGGACGAAAAAATCCGCTGGAGTCCAGGCGTAGCTGCTAAACGCCGGCGATGCGCAGGGCGGACAAAGCCACATGAGGGGCCCGGCGAAGTAAAAGGAATTGTGCACGCCGCCGAAGATGAGGCGCTCGAAGCTTAATGCCAAGCCGCCAGCCAAGGCGAAGGGGGCCGAACCAAGCCAGAGCCGGTCCAGAGCGCTGTTGGCGAAGCGGAAATACCACGGTCCAAGCAGAAACCAATAGGTGAAATAGAGCAATAGATAAATGTGAAAGGTTTCGAACTCGGTCGCATGAAACACCGAGTGCAGTCCGAAATTCGGCAAGATCTCGACTTGTTCCGGCCGATCCCAGCGAAAAAACAGCGCCTTAGAGCCGAAATCGATCATCAGCACAGCCAACAACAGTCGGACGTAAAATGACGATTCCTGGCGAGTCGGACTGCGCCAAATGCCTCGTACATGGTAACGCCGGATGAAGCGGAGAATTGACCATCCGGCCAGGAGCACGCCACTCCAAATCATCGCCGTATGAAGCGCACCGGCGTGTTGCGGCCCTGACGCGCTAAAGACGCCGAGCCAAAGCGGTGCAAGCAACGTTAACACCAACAGGAAAGAAAAGTATCGGTTCAGGAATGCGGCCATGGTGCGGTAGTCGTCTAATTTACTGAGTTAGGAATTCGTCCCGAGGTTGCGTAACAGTTCAACCGTAACTTCGTGCAGCGACACGCACACAAGGGTCGCTTGGGAAAAATCATGATCTCGGGTGTAGCCGCTAGGGATGGCAACACAACACATGCCGGCGGCTTGGGCCGCCAGCACGCCTTTCTCGGCGTCCTCGATCACGACGCACTCGGCCGGAACGACACCAAGGCGCTCGGCGGCTTTGAGAAAAATCTCCGGCGCCGGTTTTACTCGGGCCACCTCGGAGCCGCTGACGACCGTTTCAAAATAGTCGGCAATGCCCAGGCCATGAATGACCCCGTCGACGGCGTCACGGTAGGACGAAGAGGCGAGGCCCATGCGCAGGGTTCCCTGTAATCGTGCCAGGAGTGCGGTCGCTCCCGCCATCGGTCGCAGCGAGGATCGTAGCAAGGTTTGATAATGCGCGGCCTTGCGCGCGCGCAACGCCACCGGATCGAGATCGAGACCCTGGCGCGCCACCCAGTCGTCGATACCCTTGCCACGGCGCACCCAGTGTTCGCCGTAGTCCGCTTCAGCGAGTTGGACGTTGTGTTCGAGCAGCGCCTTCCGATAGGCCCGGCAATGGAGCTGTTCGGTGTCGGCCAGTAGACCGTCGAGGTCGAAAATAACCGTGGTGATCATCGCCATTCAGACTCGCGATGATTTTACTGAACTTTCGCCGACAATGCATCAGCTTGATGTTGCCGCCGCATGGCGAGGAGAATAAAAGACGGCCAAGCTGCGCGGAGCCTGGCCGTCTGTAAAGCGATGGTTTGCCCGA
>JBGTCC010000719.1:0-2943 GCA_041749055.1 Thermodesulfobacteriota bacterium
GGGTATGACGGAGCCCCGGGTGGCCTCACGGTTACGCAGATCATCCCGGTATATGTATTTTCGAAGGAGGCACGAAGAGCACGAAGTTCAGAATGATAATTATCCGAAACCTTCGTTTCCTTCGTGCCTTCGTGGTGAATACTCCTTCAAACGAAGCCTAGAATAACCAATTTCAATTCGCCTGATTGAATTTCCTGATCTCCTCGACCAGCTGGGCGTTGGGCACCAGCCCCTCGCCGCGCTCCTGGATTTTCTTGTAACGAACGACGCCGCGCTTGTCGACGATAAAGTACGAGCGCTGGGCCAGCTTCGACTGCGGGTTGAGCACACCGTAGGCTTCGATCGTCTTCAGGTTGGGGAAATCGCTCACCAGGGGAAAATTGAGCTTGAGAAAGTCGGCGAACGCTTGCTGGGAAAAAATTGCGTTGGCGCTGATGCCGATGATTTCGGCGTCCACTTGCTCAAACTTCGCGTAGTCATCCCGACTGGATGACAGTTCTTGAATTCACGTCGGCGTGAAGTCCAAAACGTAGAACTCGATCAAGACGCTTTTTTTGCCCTGAAAAGTGCTGAGCTTGAGTTTGCCGCCGTTAGTGCTGGGCAATTCGAAATCCGGTGCCTTCTGGCCGACCTCGACAGCCGAAGCGGAGCCCGTTATAAAAAGGACCCATGCGGCAATCAAACCGACCGCAACCCGGACTTGTCTCATCTCAACCTCCGCGATTGGCGCACACCGCTATTTTTTGGGAATCAAAATTTCTTTTAACTTCGCCACCAGGGCCGGGTTTAGGTCGTACAAGCCGGCAAAAGTCTTGGCCGTGGTCGGCCCGTCGATCGGCTCTACTTCCAGGTGCGCCTTGTTCGCTTCGGCGACCAACTCACGGTCGCGAAAGGTTTTGACAAAAGCCTGTTGCAGCGCTTGCAGCCGATCCGCCGGCGTCCCCGGTGCGGTGGAAAATGGAAACTGATAGACATGAACGTTGTCGGCCACGCGCAATAGCGTCTTTGCCTCTTCGGTCTTAGCGTAGTTGATCGCCAGCGGTATCTTCTTCAGGTCGGGATGAGACTTGAATGTCGCCTGCAAAACCACGTGAATCTTTCCCGCGTCCATCTGGCTGCGCCAAGTCACTTTGGTCGCTTGCCACGACGCGCATAAACCGTCGACCTCGCCGCTCTCCACGGCGATGCGCGCTTCGGCGCCGCCTTTGTATCCTTCCACCATATCGAGCGGCAGATTGAGCGCGGCCTTCAAAAGTTTTGGCACGTCGGAAAGGCTGGTGCCCGGACCGATGGACGCGATCTTCATCGGCCGCTTGGCATTGATCCAGTCGTCCATGGACTTAATGCCGCTCTGACTGTTGAAATGACAGGCGGTGTCATAGGGCCCGGGAATGCCGACCCAGCCGACTTTGCGGCCATCCAGCTTAAGCGCGTCGTTGCCCATCACATGCTGGAGTATCAACGGCGATGCCCAGGCGGCGATGGTCAGACCGTCGGGCTTGGCCCGGTTGTAAAGATGGTTCGCCGCGATGATGCCGCCGGCGCCGGGCATGTTCTCGACGATGCGCGTCGGATTGCCCGGCAGATATTTGCCGATGTGGCGCGCCAGGAGCCGCGTGTATTGGTCGTAGGTGCCCCCCGGTGAGTAACCGACGATAAATGTCAGCGTCTTGTCTTTGTAAATATCTTGCGCCTGCGCCGTGCCCGAAATAATTATAGCGATCGCTGCCGCGATGCTAAGAAAAAACCCTCGAGTCCTGCCAATCATGTCGCCTCCCGTGAATTTACGCTCTCGCCCGAAACCTACTACAACTCAACGCCGCCTTCCATCACCGTTGCGAATTTTAAAATCTAAAATCGGCCATGGGCCGCTGCCGTACTCACGTCAGCGGGTCGCGCAATTTCGCGATCAGCGCCGACTTTCACCGGTGTCTTGGCCGCCATCCAACGCTCCATGCTGGTGATGACGCGCACTTGCTATCGTACGCGGCATTAGGTCAGCCATAACGTTGCGCCGTTTATTCACACCAATTACTGATTGCCGGTCAAACCATCGATGTTGCCAAACAGTTCTTTCAAGCGCTGTTGCACCGGGGCCGGCAACGGCGGCCGCGACAGCGACTCGACATTGGCCTTGAGATGTTGCGGATTGCCCGTACCGGTCAAAACGACATCGACTCCCGGCTCGTAACGGCAAAACCGGTAGGCCGCATCCTGAATTGACACCGCCGCGCCATCATGGGTAACGAAATCCAACGGCTCGGCGAGATTCAACGCGCCGGCAGAAATCGCGCCTTTGCCGACAAGCTCGGCGCAAAGTTTTTTCAAGCGCTCAGGCTGGCTTAAGGCACGGCGCAATGCATAGCTAACGAGAACTCCTACACGATTGGCCGCGGTCAATGGAAAAATATTTCGCCGCGCGCAGGGATTGAGCAGATTGAAGCCCACCATGATGACATCCCAAACATTGTCGCGCACGGCGCCTTCTACCATCTGGTGCGACGAGTCGACGACAAACCGTTCAGTAATCCCCACGGCGCGGATTTTCCCTTCGTCGCGCAGCCGCAGCAGCGTCGGAAAGTGGCGCTCGGTGGCATTGGCATAATCCTTCGGCTCAGCGCCATGGACATGGTAGACATCGACGTAATCAGTGCCGAGATTTTTCAGACTCTGTTCGAGCGAGCGGCGAATCTCATTGTCAGGATCACCATGATCTTCCGGCACGATGTTTTTCTTGGTAGAGATCACGAATTGATCGCGCGGCACCCCGGCGATCGCCTTGCCGACCACCACCTCCGTACCATACCACTCCGCCGTGTCGAGAAAATTTATCCCCAGATCGATAGCCCCGCGCACATGCGCCACCACATCGCTCTCACTGCGCGTCTGGCCCTTCAATCCCGCCAACCCCAACCGGCTCGGCCCGCCGCAGCCCAACCCCGC
>JBGTCC010000720.1:0-2293 GCA_041749055.1 Thermodesulfobacteriota bacterium
ACGCTCGCCGCAATAGACACATTGACGCATGGCCATGATTTCACTCGCGAATGGAACTATTTTTTGTCATTCATCGCAGTCGCCCATAAGCTCTGCAATCCTGGTGTAAGCGCCGCACCGGCGGCTACCACGCCGCGGTGCTTAGCCGGCAGGCGATTGAAGCGCATCGCGTGGCCGTCGCCGTCGACCACCTTGCCGCCCGCTGCTTCGACCATCAAGACGCCGGCGCAGATATCCCACTCATGGATCGAACGGAAGGTCAGCGTGCCATCGCCGTCGCCGCCGGCCACTTTAGCCAAGCGGTAGGCGATGCTGCCCACCGGTTCGATGGCGCAGCGGTCGACGAACACTTGAAATTTTTTCGCCGGCTCGGAGCGGCTCACCAAAAGCCGCGCGCCGTCGATCGCCGTACGCTCGGTGACGCGGATCGCATGATCGTTCAAGTAAGCGCCATGGCCGGCCGCAGCCTTGAAAAACTCCTCTTGCGCCGGGTTGTACACCACCGCCGCCTGCGCCACCCCGTCGACGACGAAGCCGATGGAGACGGCGAACTGGGGCACCCCTTCGATAAACTCCTTCGTGCCATCTATGGGATCGACGACCCAGACCCGCGACAGCGCCAAACGGCGCTCGCTATCGGCATCTTCCTCAGAAAGCCAGCCGTCGTCTGGAAAAGTATTGGCGATGCGCTCGTGGATGATTCGGTTGGCTTCGAGATCCGCCGTGGTCACCGGATTGTTTTTACTTTTTTCGTGAACATCGTACTTGCCGCGAAACAGCGCCATGATCGCGGCGCCGGCATCCCGCGCCGCTTGCTCAGCGGTAGCGAGCTCGTGGCTAAATTGAAAATCAGTGATCACAGGTATCCTTTCAACCAAAGTAAACGGACCAAGTAAACACGAAACTGGCATGCCGGCAAATGGTCCGACCATGAATTAGAAACCGAGTTCTTCAATGCCGGCGATGGCGCGCGCGCCGGCTTGGTGCATTTCTTCCAGCGCCCGCGTCGAATCGCCGGGGGCCAGATCCACGCCACGAATCGCATCCATCAGCAGCACCACAGCGAAGCCTTGATTGACTCCGTCAAGCACAGTCTGTTTGACACAGTAATCGGTGGCCAAGCCGCCGACAAAAATTTGCTCGATGCCGCGCTCGCGCAACAACCCAGCCAAGGCGATACCATGGGCATCGAACGCGTCGAAGCCCGAGTAACTATCGACATTCGCCGCCGTCCCCTTAGAAACGACGATCGAGCCGGCGCCAAGCTGGAGTAAGGGATGAAACTCGGCGCCGAACGTGTTCTGCACGCAGTGCACCGGCCAGATACCGCCGAAGTCTTTGAAATGGCTCGTCTGCGCCGGATGCCAGTCCCGCGTGGCAATAATCGGCATTCCGGCCGCGGCGAAACACTCGACGTAACGATTGATTGCCAAAGCGACCCGATCCCCTTCCGCCACGGCGAGCGAGCCCCCGGGACAAAAATCGTTCTGCACGTCGACAATCACTAAAGCGGCCTTTTTCTCCATCGATTTCAATTATAAAGGATGGTACGGTCCATGCAATCGAGCTTTGTCCGTGAATTCGGCGTCATACGCCTTGCCCGATAGCAACCGTAGGACAATTTAAATCCACAATCCGCCATTTGAAATTTGCAATATGCCATCTGAGATTCCCAGCGATGCCAGGATCAAAGCGGTTTTCTTCGATGCCGCCGGCACGCTGATCAAGCCGGCGCGCCGGGTCGGCGAAAGCTATGCCGCGATCGCCGCCAAGTACGGCATGGCGGTGACGCCGGCAGAATTGTTCGAGCGTTTCCGTATTTGCTTCGACGACGCGCCGCCACTCGCCTTCCCGGGCGCCGCCTCAGGAGAGATCGAGCCGCTTGAACGCCAATGGTGGAAGCGGCTGGTGGCTCATGTCTTCGAACCCTGGGGTGAGTTCGCGCAATTCGACGACTACTTTGACGAACTGTTCGCCTACTACGCCCATGCCGACGCCTGGCTGCTTTATCCGGAAGTCGTCGAGACCCTGGCGGCGCTCAAACAGCGCGGCTTGATCCTCGCGGTGATTTCCAACTTCGATTCGCGTCTGGTGCGGATACTCGACGGCCTCAATGTCGGCGCGAGCTTCGCGCAGATCTTTGTCTCCAGCGCGGTCGGCTCCGCCAAGCCGCAAGCGAGAATATTCGATGTCGCTCTGACGAGATTTGGCTTGACCCCCGGTCAAGCGCTCCATATAGGCGACAGCGAGACCAACGATCTAGCAGGGGCGCGCAACGCCGGCGTGCGCGCGC
>JBGTCC010000721.1:0-7118 GCA_041749055.1 Thermodesulfobacteriota bacterium
CCAACAAGAAGCGCCTTGAAGAGCGCGATCCCGCGGCGCGCCAAGCGCGCTTCGACGAGCTGCGCGCTATCGCCGAAGATCCGAAACAGCACAAGGAATTTCTCCTGCGCACCTCCCTCATCGCCAGCGTGCGCAAAGCACAGAGCATCGACTGACTCTTGTCACTCCGCGGAAACTGGTGAATCGATTCGAACCGCGCCCCCTCGTCACGGCACAACTTTGTTCCATTTCCACCGCATCTTGGCCGTTCTAGGGAAATCTGCTGTCAATATAACAAACCCCAGGGTAATCGAAGGAACTTTGGCTGGGGGCATGGTAGTTGCTGCTTCAATTACAGGAACGAATGGGGGCAAAAACTATGAAGAACTATTTGACAGCCGGAATCCTGTTGGCGCCATTAGCGGCGGCGGCGGCCTTCGCCCAGAGTGGCGATGAGGATTTTTACCAGCAGTGGGTCAATATTAAGGACGGCGAAGTTTCCGTCGCCTTCAATCGGACGCCGGTGCAATTCGCTCTCGACGCGTTTCACGCCAAGACCGGATTTAGCATCGTCGTACCCGCTTCGACAGAGTCGAAGACCGTCAATCTGCGTTTGCATCGTCAACCCTTCGAACCGGCGGTTCGTTCGCTCATCTCCACCATCGGCTATGAGAATTTTGCCATGGTTTACGATCAGCAAGGCCGGCCCCATAGCGCAGTGGTTCTCGGCGCGCGGCCACCCGCCGTGATCGACCCATCGAGCACCGCCGCACCGATTGCGCCCCTGACCATCGAAGAGCGCGACCGGCTGAAAAAAGCAATCGACCGCTGGAATGAGCTGAAACAGGAAGAGCGCGGCCGCATCGAAGAGCGCTTGCGTAACGTGCCGTCGTCGGAAGACCGCGAGATTCTGGTCCGGGAGTATGGCCGCCAGCTCTTAGCCTTGAAGTAACTCGATCGAACGACGGAGGACGAAGCGCGGCAGCGATATGCGCGCTTCATCCTCCGGCTTCATCCCTCAGCCCTATTTACTTTCCCCACAATTCTTTAGTCGCGATGCGCGCCCCTTCGGCCATCGCCTGAAACTTCGCCCAACCCACCTGCGGATGGCCGACCCGCGAGCCGATGCCGCAATCGGTACCGGCGATGATGTTTTCCTTGCCAACGATCTTGGCGTAACGCACCAAACGATCGGCGATCGCCCGTGGATGTTCGATAAAATCGCTGTAGTGGCCGACGACGCCGGGCATGAGCATCTTGCCATCCGGCAGCTTCACCTCTTCCCAGACGCGCCACTCATGATCGTGGCAGGGATTGGACGCCTCGATGGAATAGGCGCTCGCTTTAACTTTGAGAATCAGATCGGCGATGTCCTTGAGCGGCACGTCGTATTTGTGCGGCCCGTGGTAGCTGCCCCAGCACATGTGAAAACGAATGCGCTCCTCGGGTAAGCCGGCGAGCGCGTGGTTCAGCGCGTCGATGCGCAGCTCCTGATACTTGCGATAGTCCGCCAGACTCATGTCCGGATGCATCTGCCAGGCATCGGCGAGATCGGGATCGTCGATCTGCAAGACGAAGCCGGCGTCGACGATCGCCTGGTATTCCTCGCGCATCGCTGTGGCGATGGCGAAGAGATACTCTTCGGTGGTTTTGTAATATTCATTCTTCATCCAATGCTCCATGGTGCCGGGAGCGATGGCCGGGAGGAATCCCTCTGCGTACTGCTTGCCTTGGAGCGCCGCTTGCAAATTGGCGATGTCGGCGTTGACTTCATCCTGGCCGATATACTTTAGCGGCTCGACGCAATAGAACACCCGGGCGTGATGGCCGATGGCGGTCCTGCCGCCGCGGTTGAAATACTCGGTGAACTCCTTCATGTCGCGGCCGAAGATCGACGTCGGCTTGAAATCCACCCCGGCCTCGCGCTCGACGACTCCGCCCAGCCGCTCTTTGGTATAGCGGGAGAAATTCGATTTGCCCAGTTCGCCGTCATTGACCACGTCGATGCCGCACTCGATCTGCTTCTGCACCACTTCGGCCACCGACTCGCTGGTCCGCCTGGCCAGCGCCATGCTGTCATAAGGCTTACCCTCATTGCGCGCCACCAACATCTCCATCAAATCTTTGGGCCGCGCCAAACTGCCGACATGGGAGACTAAGATTCTATCCGTACTATGTTTCATAAATCGTTCCCCTCTAGCAGAAGGTTGGAGTAATGGAATGGTGGAGTATTGTAGTCATGGTTGTTCCGAATGCCCATTACTCCAGCACTCCAGTAATCCAATTTGAACTGTCCATTTCGCCGGTAGAATCTTCACCTACCGTTTCGCTATCGCGGCCCTCTTCTCCATCACGTATTTCACCAAGAACGGCCACACCTGAGTCGCGTCGGCGAGCATCTCGGCGTAGATGCCGTTCTTGTCAGCCTTGCGCCACGACTCATTCTCAGAGTAGGTGCAGCCGGAGAGATGGCCGAAGTGGGGCCTATCGGGGCAGATTCTCACGCCATAGCAGAATTTGCGATTGGGGAAAGTCGGGCCCAGCCGCTCGTTAATGATCTCTATCAAAGGCGCGACGTTTTGCACATTGTTGCGCGGCACACCGCCGCCGATGGAAAGTATGCCAAATCGCTTCGGCCCGGTGACCACGCGAATCAACTCTTTGCTGTCCAGTTCCAGGTCCATCAAGATCGGCTTCTTGCCGCGCCGGCGCCGTTTGATGTTGTGAATATAGATATCGTTGCCCAGCTCCGAGTCGACGAACGCCGGCACGAACACCGGAACTCCCTGCTGGTACGCCGATTTCAGCACGCCGCGATCGTTAGGGTAATGCTCCGCCAGATGCTTGCCGATTAAACGATTAAACGCGGTCGGACTGAGCATCGCCTTGCCGTCGATCCTATCGATCACCTTGCCGATGACCGCTTCGACCGTGTCCAGATTGGCTTCCGGCTCCAACGTGTCGGTCACGCGGTTGAGCTTACGCCGCGCCAGCTCGGTGTCGTCGTACTTGGGATTGTATTTGTAGTGCTTGAGGCCGATGGACGATACCAGGCCATGAGCCATCAGCGCGCCAGTGGACGAGATCGCGTGGATCAATCCCAACTCGATCATGTCGCAGATAATCAGATCCATCTTGCCGACGGTCATGGCGCCGCTGACCGTGAGAAAGCGCACGCAGTCCTTATCTTCAGTCATCGCTTCAAGGGCTTTTGCGCCGCGCGCCACCTGCGCCGCCAGACCGCCGTTGGCCGCCAGGCCGGAGATGAAGGAACTGATCGAGCTGCGCCTGCCGTTCAGCCATTCGTCGAGGGCGGCGTAAATCACCGGCATGATGAAGCGCGGATCGGCGAACACCGCGTCGGGGAAAAACCCGTCACGCACCTGGCCGGGCCGCGCCATGTCGAAGGGATTGATAAAGATCCCCCGCTTGGGCTTCTTGTAGATCGCTTCGGCATCGCGCTCGGAGAATGCGCCCACGACGATGACATTGCCGCCGTGAGTCTGCATCTTGGCGTAGGCCGCCGGCGTCACAATCCGCCGGCACCAGCGGTTCTTGACGAATTTCTTGAGCAGCCGCGCTAGCGGTGTAGTCTCCAGACCATCGTAGATCAGCAGCGGCTTGTCTTGGGCCGACGCCATCTCGCAAATGGTCTTGGCCACCTCGCCGAGCATGCGCGCGCCGAACGCGCAGTAGCGCATGGCGTCGACGATATCACCGACCGATTCACACCGTCGTAGATCGATGGATCTCAGTTCCTCGAATGGTAGTGTCTTGGCGGAATGTTTCATTGCAGCTTTCGTGTTCTTCACATGCCCCTAGCAAAGAGGGCGGGTTCCACACCCGCCCTCAACAAGAATTGAGTCTTTTTTCGTTCTTTGCGGCTAACCTTCCGGGATTCTAGCGCAGTCCCGGCAACACCGACTTGGCGCAGCGCTCCATCGACTTGAGCACTTTGTCCTGGCTCAAGCCACCGAAGTGAAACGTCAGACCGATATGCGTCGTGCCGACGGTCTCGATGATTCGTTTGAGAATGCGCACGCAGCTTGCCGGCCCGCCGAACACGCCTCGACTATCGCGCACCATTGCATCATAGGCGAGGTGAGGGAAAACACGCTCATGGGCCGGCGTGCCGGGCGTGGCGCCAATCGCCTCCAGGGCAAAGCCGCGCCAACGGTGCCAATGGTCGACGACATCGGCTTTGACTTGTTCGTCGCTGTCGCCGACATAGACGGGATACATGGTGAACACATCTTTATCGTCGACGGCATGGCCCGCCCCGCGCAGCGCCGTTTTGTACGATTCCACCCGCGGCCCCTGCTCCTCGTTGGTGGCGATCCACGGCAGCGTCATCAAATGGTGGCCGCGCGATCCGACCAGATGGAAACTTTCCGGATCGCGGTTGGCGGTGATATAGATCGGCGGATGAGGCCGCTGATAGGGCTGCGGATAGACTTTGATCTTCGGGAATTTGTAGTGCTCGCTCTGCCACTCAAACTCTTCGCCGCTCCAGGCGCGCATGACGATATCGAGAGCCTCGGGCAAACGCTTCTGCGCGTTGCTCCAATCGGCGCCGAACACAGCGTATTCAGTCGGATGCATGCCGCGCCCGGCGCCGAAACAGAGCCGCCCCTCTGACAGCTGGTCGACCATCGCGAACTCTTCGGCGATGCGCAGCGGGTTGTGCATCGGCAGCAGCGACACCGCCGCGCCCAGGCGAATCTTCTTGGTGCGCTGCGCCGCCGCCGCGAGGATCACCGACGGACTCGGCATCTGCCCGCCGAAGTGGCGAAAGTGATGCTCGGTCACCCACAACGAATCGAAACCCAACGCTTCCGCCGCGTCCATCTGCTCGAGCCACTTGGAATAAATCTCCCGGCTACCGCCATCCAACTCGGGAACATACGTATTGAGAATGTAATAACCGAATTTCACATCGACCTCTCTTTGTAACGTGGCACCGAAAATATGGGGAATTCGCCTGTGGGTCAAGCAAAGATCGCAGGTTATAATTTGCCCGCGTACCGGCGCTGCCTGCGCATAGCCAGTTCTATTTGCAATCGCGCGGTAAATTGGGATTATAGAGCGATAACGATCCCAAGGAGACCCGCATGATTCGATTCACGACCGCCGGCCGTCTGCTGTTAGCCCTTTTTTGCATGGCCACCTCGGCCGCGGCCCAGGCTCAAGAACTTGAGAGACTGCCCTACGTGCCGACACCGCAGATCGTCGTCGACGAGATGCTGAAAATGGCCGGCGTCACCGACAAAGACTTTGTCATCGACTTGGGCTCCGGCGATGGCCGCATGATCATCACCGCGGCGAGCAGCTTCAAAGCCAACGGTCTCGGCGTCGACATCGATGCCAACCTGGTCGAACTCGCCACCCGCCACGCGCGCAACGAAGCGGTCGGCGACCGCGCCAAGTTCATTGAGCAAGATATGTTCAAGGCCGACATTAGCAAAGCCACGGTGGTGACGCTCTATGTCCTGCCCGACTTCATGGAAAAGCTTCGGCCCAAACTGCTGCGCGAGTTGAAACCCGGCGCGCGCATCGTCGCCCATGATTATTATATGAGCGAGTGGCCTGCCGACCGCTTCGCGGAAATGAACGTGCCGGAGAAAAAAGCCGCCAACGGCACGGAGAAAGCCTATCTGTATCTGTGGACCGTCCCGGCAATCGTCCAGGGCGACTGGCGCATGAATTGGGATTTCGGCGATGGCAAACCGCGGTTGATCGTCTTGGCATTCAATCAAAGATACCAAACCATCAATGCTTCCGCCGCCAATAGAGACGGCGAAATGAAGATCGCCAACGCCACGATCAAAGGCGACGATATCGACTTCCTCCTCACCGTCGGCGCGAACAATTACCGCTTCACCGGTAAAGTCCAGGGCGAGCGCATGAGCGGCGTCGCCGTCACCGGCGCCGGCGGCAAACCGATCCCCTGGAGCGCCGCCAAGATGCCGCCGGAAAAGTGAGTTTGACATCCTGGCTTGGGTTTCGTAGGGAAAGGGAAGTTGTCGAACATCCTTTGGGCCTGACGATAGATCGACTCAAGCAAAAGCAAGAAAAATAAATCTGGATCGAAAGCGAGGGCAATCCCATGAACGCACCCGTCTCAGCATACACCCCTGATGTGGTCTTGGCCGGTGAGAAAATCATTTCCGCCGACTCCCACATCCAGGAGCCGGAAGATCTCTGGGTCAATCAACTGCCGGCGGCGATGAAAGATCGTTACCCGAAATTTCCCAAACGCAACTCGCCCGGCGAAAAACCCGGCGGCTGGGACCCCAAAGCGCGCATCGGCGAGATGGAAACCGACGGCGTGTCGGCCGAAGTGCTCTATCCGACGCTGGGGCTGCGCTTGTTCGCCATGGAAGATGCCGAGTGCCAGGAAGCCTGCTTCCAAATCGCCAACGACTGGATGATCGACTATTGCAAAGTGACGCCGGGCCGGCTGATCGGCATACCGATGATCTCGCTCTACAACATCAAGAACGCGATCAAGGAACTCGAGCGTTGCAAGAAAGCCGGGATGGCCGGCTGCTTGATCTGGCAAGTACCGCCGGACCATTTGCCGTTCTCCAGCGACTACTACGATCCCTTCTGGGAAGCCGCCGGCGAGATGAATATGCCGGTAAACTTGCATATTCTCACCGGTTTCAACTATAGCCGCTTCGAACGCAAAGGGCTCGACACCTACAAGACTGCCGTCAACGACAAAGTCAACGACGCCGCGAACACGTTGTTCGATCTGGTCTTCACCGGCGTGTTGTCGCGTTTCCCAAAACTAAAGCTGGTCTACGTCGAGAATGAATGCGCCTGGCTGCCCTTCTACTCCCACGAGTGGGACAAGTATTACACCCGCTTCAAAACCAAAGTGCCGCTGCCGTTCATGAAGAAACTCCCCGGCGAATATATCGACGAACAAGTCTTTGCCACGTTCTTCAGCGATCCCTGCGGCGGCCAGCTGATGAATCGCTTTGGCCAGGACACCTTTATGTGGTCCAACGATTACCCGCACGCCGCCTCCCCCTGGCCGCACTCACGCAAAGTGATCGCCGAAGAGTTAGGTCATTTGCCCAAGGACGTCCTGCGCAAAGTCGTGCGCGAGAACGTCATCAAACTTTACGATC
>JBGTCC010000722.1:0-4841 GCA_041749055.1 Thermodesulfobacteriota bacterium
GGCGTTAATCTCTTTAAAAGCCGGATCGAGCCCCGCGGCGCTGCTGCGGCTCGGCAAGCGCGGCTCCTTGGCCTCGAACATCTTCCAAATATACTGCGCCGTGTCCGTCTGCAAAATGACGTAAGCCTCAATCTCGCCGCCTTCCTTCTTCGCCGCCTCGACGATCTTCGGATCGGTCGCCTGCGCCTCACAATAGTTCACAAAGGAGACTAGAGACAGAATAACTGCCATCAGGCAACGAAACTTCAAGTATTTCATCAGCATCTCCTTTCCCAATCCGAAACGATTTGAACGTTTTGAGCTACTTGAACGGCTTGAACCAATCCTGCTTATTTCTTTTGATCGCGAAACGGCGCATCGCGAGTTGCAAAAAATGCCTTCCATCCGCCCTGCTCACGCGCCGCTTCCAATGGTTGATAAAATTCTTCCCGGCGCGACAATTGCGCCAGCGCCGACAGTTCGGCATTGAGCGACCAGGCCTTGCCGAGACCCATCATCTCGTAACCGGAGGTCGCCTTTTGCAAATTGATCTTCACCGTGTCCGGCGGCACCAAAGCAATGCGCTCGACCAGCCGGAAGCACTCGTCGAGCAGCTGGTCTTTCGCCACGACTTTGTTGACCAGGCGTAAGCGCAGCGCTTCCTTGGCGTCGACACTATCGCCGGTGAGGCCATATCGCAATGCGTTCTTGAACTTCCCCAACACAGTCCAGATAAAATCAGTGCCGTCGCTATGGCGCACCTGGGGTTGGCCGAAGATGGCATCATCCGCGGCGATCGTCAGATGAGACGACAACGCCAGCCAGGACGCCGAACCGAGACACCAACCGCTCACAGCCGCGATAATTGGCTTGGGAAACTGCCAGCGATAAAGCTGCTCGTCGATTTTTTCCTGCCGCGCCCGGTCGCGCAGCCGATTATAAACATCCCCCAAGGCGTTACCTTCGGCAATGCCGAATGGCCACACCGGCTTACCGAGCAGCGACTCGTTCATATCGTCGCCGCTAGAAAACAACCCACCGGCGCCGGTCAGCACCACGGCACGAATCGCATCGTCGTCCCGCGCCAACTCCAACGCCGCCCGCAACTCCTCTTTCATCCGCCGGTTAAGCGCATTGCGCAGCGCCGGCCGGTTGAGCGTGATCAACACGCCGCGGCGCCGTTTCTCGAATAGAATCGTTTCAAAGTTGGCCACGTTCATTCGAGTACCCAGTAGTTCCATCGGGAACTTCGTTCCATGGGTTCCAATCGTTCCAGAAGTTCCAATCGATTTGAACTCGTTTTCATAGCAAATGGAACCCTTGAAACATCTGGAACCACTGGGACCGGGTTTTCTTTATTCCCGCCGCTTGGCGCGTGGCCCAAACGGTTCCGGCTGAAACGGTCCATCGCGCATCTGCAAGTAAGCTTTGGTCCCTGCGCTTTTTCTTTTCTCATCGAGCGGCCGGCGCAGCTCTTCGCGCAGCAGCGTGTGCGCCGCCGCCGACAATTGCCCATCCAACGTCCAGGCGTCTTTGAAGCCCATCATCTGCATGCCCATGGTTGCCAATTGTAGGTTGAGCTTCACGGTCTCGGGCGGTACCCGCGCGATGCGCTCGACGACGGCGAAGCATTCGTCGAGCAGCCGGTCGGCGGGCACCACCTGATTGACCAAGCCGATGCGCAACGCTTCCTGGGCGTCGATATGGTCACCGGTGAGCGAGTAACGCAAACCGTCTTTGAAGCCGGCCAGCAAAGTCCAGATGAATCCCGTATTGGAGCCATGGCGCACTTCCGGCTGGGCGAAGACAGCCTGCTCCGAGGCAATGGTGATATGGGTGAACAGCGACATCCACGAGCCCACGCCCATGGCCCAGCCGTTGATCGCGCCGATGACCGGTTTGGGGCACTCGAAGATGCGCATGAAGATCGCTTCATGGCCGCGGTAATTGTCGATGAAGTCCGCCGCGCTCTCGCCGGCGCGGACGCCGTAGGGCCAGTCCATCTCGCGCCGGTGCGCCGCGCCGCCGCCCTGGTCCATGCCGGTGGAAAAGCCACGACCTGAACCGGTGAGAACGATGGCACACACTTCGGGATCGGCGATGGCATCGTCGAGCGCCGCGCCAAGCTTGTGCAACATCGGCCGGGTCGCCGCGTTCATCGCCGCCGGCCGGTTGAGCGTGATCAGCACGCCCTGGCGCTGCTTGTGATAGAGAATATCGTCGCTGTCAGCCATCGCGTTTACTTCTTTTGCAGCGCCCGGATGAAGCCGCTGTCTTCGAGCTTCTTCGTAAACAGTGGTTCGACGATGGGATTCGGGTCGGTCTGCTTGGCCTGCGGATATTGCAGCGCCAACATTTCCAGCGCCACTTTCACCGACTGGAGGGTCGGATGGGGCGCATCTTCCAACGTCCCACGGGTATGCTGGTAAGTTGCTTCAAGGATCTCATCATCGGCGCCCTTCATGTAGCGCTTAAAGGCAGCCAAGGTTTTCGCCTTGTTGCTCTTGAAGACATAAATACCTTCGACGATGGTCTTTAAGAAGCGCTCGATCAAGTCCGGGCTCTTCACCACCGTTTGACGCAGAACCACCACGCTGGTGTAAGGATATTCGACGCCCAGCTTGTCGAAGCTGACCAACTCCCTGAAGCCCGCTTTGCGCGCGACAAACATATGCGGGCTCGACATCGCCGCCGCTTCGACCACGCCCCGCTCCAGGGCCTGCAAACCGAGGGATGGCTCGCCGGTGGGCAATAGTTTCACATCGCGGTCCGGCATCAGATTGAATTTACTCCGGAGCACGTAGCGCACCGTCGCGTCCAGGAAAGCCCCGGGCCGGCCGGTGGCGAGGGTCTTGCCCTTGAGCTCTTCGACGCTTTTGATATCGCCGGGGGCGAATCTCGACGTGCCGACCTTGTTGGTGATCGTCGCCACCAAGACATGATCCTTGACGCCGAGAATATGCGAGGTGATCGTCCCGGTCGCGGTGGCGAGCACGATCGGCACTTCCCCGGTGGCGAGCAACTGCTGCGGCCGGATTCGCCCGGCATAGATCGCTTTCAAATCCAAACCATATTTAGCGCCGAGGTTCTCTTCGACGGCCACCCAGAGCGGCGCGTAGGTGCCGGTAAAATTGGAGTAAGCGACGGTGAGAGTTTCTAACTTGGTCGCCGCCGAAACCATCGAGGCCGGCGCCAGCCATACGGGCAACAGTGCGATGGCGATGGCGACGCGGCGAAGTCGGTTTTTTGGTCTGACCGTCATAAATAACCGCCCTATTCGCTGTAATCCAGCCATCGCAAGTCCCATCCTCATTTATTTTTTATCGAGCGCGCGAATAAACCCGCTCTGCTCGATGCGTTTCATGATCGTGGTGCCGATGACCAGGTTGGCATCGGTTTCCTTCGCCTTGGATATTCATAGGATAGAATTTCCAGCGCCGCCTTGATGGATGGTCACGGGCTCGAGGAGCGTAGCTGCAAAAGCGCCCGGCGCGAGCCCGAGCCAGCCCAAAGAACTTAGCCATATAATAATTGCTTTCATTGGCTCGAGATTTCCTTAGATTGGGTTATCCCAGGGAGTCACCACGAGTCAACAGCTACCTCGATCGTCAAGAATTTTATCCTTGCGATCGATCGCCGCAGCGCAGTTCCGGTCCCGAGGTACACCTGACTCGCGCTTCCGGAAACTGCCTGGGTTGCCGTCATCACTGATCAAGCTTGGGTTGGAAGGGGCTGGTGAGAATCTCGCTGCCGATCTCGATCTGCAGCAAGTCCGATCCGACGATCAACGGACCGTCATACTTTTTTCGCGTGGCTGGCAGCAAATCCTCCGGCTGCGCGCTGCCGAACAGCAACAGATGATTGTAAACCGCTAGCTTGGGCCGAACCCGCGCGAACACTTCGCCCGCCTGCTCCGGCGTCGTGTGGTTGGCGCCGATTCTTTTTAATTGCTTCGGGGCTTCCGCCGCGCTGCCGGCAAGCGCGGTCACCTCATGCACCAACAGGTCGGCACCCTGGGCGTGATGAATTAAATTCTCGTTGAAGGTTGTATCCCCCGACAGCACCGCCGAGCGCCCTTGGTAATCGATGCGGTAACCAAAGGCCGGCAACTCCTCGCCGCCATGATCGACTTCAAAGGCGCTGACCTTGACGCCGTCATGATCGAATACCACACCTTGGCGAATCTCGCGGGCCTCCAGTTTAACGCCGTCCGGCGGATAGCTGCGGCTGCGCACCCGAATATCGACATGAAACGCCAGCGGCAAATGCTCCATCATTTGCCGCGTCCCTTCAGGGCCGTAAACCTGCAACGGTTGCGCCCGCTGCCCCCAGGGCCGGCCGATCCAACCGGTGAGCCAGAGATCGGGAAAGCCGACGACATGATCGGAGTGATGATGGGTCAGAAAAAATCCGGTGATATCGCTGAACGGAATGGCCAATTGATGCAGCCGCTGCATCGCCCCGCGGCCGGCGTCGAAAATAAACTTTTGCCTGCCAACTTCAACCAATGTGCTCGGTCCAAAACGATCCAAGCACGGCGGCGGCGCGCCGGTGCCGAGTAACGTCACGCGAAATGTATCGTCAGCGGATTGCGCCATCGACAGCTCCTACAGAGAATTCTATTTCACCACGAAATGAATCATGATCTCACGCACGCCCACAGAGCATGAAAATGGTTGGCATTCGCAGACCATGCTTCCCTCCTCGATTCCTCATTCCCGCGCACGCGAAAATCCAGGTTTGTTCTGCGCCGAATTAGCCTGATAGGGGTCGGAGACGGCTTTCGCCGTCCCCGCCCTCCGAACCGTGCATGCGGTTCTCCCGCACACGGCTCTCCAGTCGGTGGTTTCCTCATCGGGAAT
>JBGTCC010000723.1:0-17048 GCA_041749055.1 Thermodesulfobacteriota bacterium
TGGGTTCGTTCTCCTTTCCCGTTGAGTTGCAGAGTCGCGACCATGCGTTGATACCAATCGTTCATAAAAGTTCTCCTTCTGTAAAAGATAGGAGAAGCTTTTATCGAAAACCGTTGGTAATGGGATACAATCTGATGTCAGGCGGGATTTAACTGCCGCGTAGCGGCTTACTTGAACATCGGCATGCATCTGACTGGCCTTTCGCTAGCACTCCATGCCAGCAGGTGATGCCCGACGCTAGGATGCTTCAGACCAATTCCACTAAATGCCGAAACGAGACACTACACATTGAACGCTGAACCGGGGCGATATGAGCAACGCGGGTCCCCGACATGCGGAATCCTCGGCGCTCTATATTCAACTGAAACAAACATTTTAAGAGAAATGCGCCCCGTGCTAATCATCATTTTTTCCCGGGTCAGGTCTGGGCGGCAAACCGATCGTGCCGAGGAGCAAACCCGCCGCGTGCAGATATTTGCTGCATCGACCTGATAGAGTACTGATACGATGAATCATTCCATTCGGGACGAGGTGTCGATTTTTGCCGCAGTGCTGTTTGTTTGCGTGGTTGTGCTGCTATCGATCGTCATTTGGTCGATCAGACGTCACCGCGATCCCAAACTGCACATTGAATCTGCTTCGCCGATCGACGAGCTGATTCCTTCCCTCGCCGGCCTGACGCTCAGCACAGCCGTTGCTGGCAATTCCGTCGAAGTCCTGGAGAACGGCGCTTATTTCGAAGTGCTGCTGCAGCGCATTCGCTCAGCTCAACATTCGGTGCATTTCGAAACCTTTCTTTGGAAGGAAGGGGTGCTCGGTCAGCGCGTGGCGGACGCTCTGTCGGAGCGGGCGCGCGCAGGCAAGCAGGTGCGTGTCCTGCTTGACGCAACGGGCTCGAAAAAAGCAGGCAAGGCAGCCAGGCGACAGATGGAAGAAGCCGGATGCCGAGTCGTGCTTTTCCATGAAAAGGCTTTCCGCAACA
The DNA here is from genome assembly GCA_041749055.1 of Thermodesulfobacteriota bacterium. Taxonomy (GTDB): domain Bacteria; phylum Desulfobacterota; class Binatia; order UBA9968; family UBA9968; genus DP-20. The sequence continues at coordinate 983 of JBGTCC010000723.1, forward strand.
TCGGCGTGCTGAACGACCGCGACCATCGCAAGCTCGTCGTCATCGACGGTCGCGAAGCATTCGTGGGCGGTCATTGCATCGTCGACAGTTGGCTGGGCGACGCCCAAGACAGCGACCACTTCGGCGACCTCAGCCTTAGTTTGCGCGGTCCCATCGTCAACAGCGTGCAGTCCGCGTTCAGCGAGAACTGGGCTGGGGAAACCGGGGAGTTGTTTGTGGGCGACGATGTGTTTCCGACCCTGGAACCTGCAGGCGGCGTGTTGATCCATGCGGCGTACGCAAAGCCGGAAGGCTCGGCGCCTGCCGTGAAAATTCTTCACCACACGGCCATATGCCTCGCCCGCAAGCGAATCTGGATTCAGAATCCTTATTTCATTCCCGAGCCAGAAGCGATCGACGCGTTCGGAGAAGCCGTTTCCCGCGGCGTCGATGTGCGCGTGATGATGCCTTCGACTGGAGGGTCCGATAACCCCATGGTGCAACACGCCGGGCACCGCAATTTTGAAAAGCTGCTGCGCTGCGGCGTGCGTCTGTTCGAGTATCCGCACACGCTGCTGCACCAGAAAGTGATGACCATCGATGGTGTGTGGAGCGCGATCGGTTCCAGCAACTTCGACGACCGGTCCTTCGAGACCAACGACGAAATCACGCTCGGGATCCGCGACGCAGCAACGGCACAGAGGCTCGATGCCGTGTTCGAGAAGTACGCACCCCATTGCAAGGAGATTGAGCTTGAGAGGTGGCGCAAGCGCGGGCCGTGGCACAAGCTGAAAGACAACGCGTTCTACATGCTAAACGAAATCCTCTGACCGAACACCGGCTCGATTGGAATGACTGCTATGTTCTCTGACATGCGCCACCGAATAGCCTGCCGCAACCACGGAAATTTATTGAAAACCAATCGCCACACTGTCGGCGAAACCGGAGCCACTCCAGTGATAGTCTGGAGGAGTGCCATGACCAAATCGACGCTCAACCGGACTGCCGCAAGAAGCCGCGTCAGCCGGAGCACTTTGATTCCATGACAATGCCAGCCGCGAGAAGGCCGTTCTTGATGGTGCTGAGCTTCGTCTGCGCGGGTGCCGCGCTGTTTTTCGGCTATTACGGCGCACGCCTTCTTTACGTCGCCGTCACTTTCGACGGGGAGGGCTCACTCGGCCACGTCGGCATGTACATCGCGGCCGGGCTGTTTCCGTTTCTCGCCTGTTCTTTGGTGCACTCACGCATTTGGCGTGGAAGGCAGCTCACCGATGAGGAAAAGGGCTTGCGGCGCGCCTGGCGCTGCAGTCTATTTAAATTAAACAGCCACAGCACAGCCGACGTTAAGCGTTCTCATTCATTTGAATTCTCCTTCGAAGCAGTCCAGAGAACCAAGAGATTGACTCTGGTCTGGCAGACAAACTAGGCTGCGAACCAGTGGAGAGATCGGACAGCATAGAGTGTGCCAGGTCTTGCAGTACCTATGCTGGCCCAGAACATGGACGCGCAAAGGACGCGCGCCGGTTGGCTTGGGCGTTAGGCCCTTGGTCGCACTATTAAAAGTTGACTTTTGATCCCGTCGGTCAGCGATCGCTTGCACGCGACTCGCTCACACTGACGTTGGCGCAACCGCATGTCGGAGATATCCTATGACCACTGCTTCGCAGCATCCCTACCACCCGATCATCTACGTCCGCGGCTTCGCGGCTACACAGGGCGAGATTGACGAGACGGTGGCCGACCCTTACATGGGTTTCAATATCGGCTCGACCAAGTCGCGTGTGGCCTGGACTGGCGACGTCAGGCGGTTCTATTTTGAGTCGCCGTTGGTGCGCTTGATGAGCGACCACGAGTACGAAGACGTCTTCGTGGACGGTGACGACCTGGTGGCGGCCGATCGTTTCGACCACCCCGTCCCGTACCGTTGCATCGTCATTTACCGCTACTACGACGAAGCCTCCCAGGACTTTGGCGATGGCAAGGGCGCGCCGCCCATCGAGCATTTTGCCCGGGGACTGGACAAACTGATCCTGCGGCTACGCGACAAGGTCTGCGCCAACGCCGACAATCGGATCACGCCCGAGGATTTCCGCGTGCATCTTGTGGCCCACTCCATGGGCGGCCTCGTCTGCCGGGCGTTCCTGCAGAACACGAAGCTCGGTTCCGTGGCGGCGCGCGGGGCTGTGGACAAACTCTTTACCTACGCCACGCCGCACAACGGCATCGACATGCGCATCGTGCGCAACGTGCCCGGCTGGCTTTCGTTTGGCGACGTCAACAATTTCAATCGCGAGAAGATGGCCGAATACCTCGATGTGCCCAAGGGTGACGATGTCTCGGTGGTGCAGAACTTCCCGCCGGAACGCATCTTCAACCTAGTCGGCACCAACCCGCGTGACTATACCGTGGCGGGCGGTATCTCGGCCTGGGCGGCGGGCGACGCGAGTGACGGGCTGGTGCGCATCGAGAACGCCACCACCCACGGACCCGGCCCGGACGGCAAGGATGTGAGTTCGCCGCGTGCCTTCGTGCACCGCAGCCACTCGGGCCACTACGGCATCGTCAACTCCGAAGAGGGCTACCAGAACCTTACGCGCTTTCTGTTCGGCGCCCTGCGCGTGGACGGTATTCTGGACATCGACGACATCACGCTGCCAGTCGAGGTGCAGAAGGCGCACAACGAAGGCAAGACCGTGCGCGCGTCATACCAGTTCGAAATCGCGGCCAGCGTGCGCGGTTGCCAGTGGCAAATGACGCGCCGCGAGGTACGCGAGAACTCCGCCATCTTCCGCAGTTACAACGAACTGTTCCCGGGCCAGGACGGCACTCAGCGTCTGCCCGACCGCAGCAAGAGTCCGCATTTGTTCACCGTGTTTCTCGATCCGAGCAAGAGTGTCAAGGCTTCCAAATCGGTTAGCTTCGCGTTTGATGTAAAAGTGCTGGTGCCCGACTACGAAGTGGACGGATTCATTTTCCTGAACCGCCACTACGAGGGCGGATTCATCCTGCGCGAGTTGATCCTGGTAGAGGCATTCGCTGACGTCGGAGCCCCGGGCGGCTGGCGAATCAAGTATGGCTTTCAGGACATCAACCCAGGCAAGCCGGGCGTTGACGCGGTAACGCGCGCCCTCGACGGTGGCGCGGCGGCCGCGCCAGGCCTGGCTTTCGATATCCCCATCGAGCAAAAAGCCAGGCCTGGCTTGCGCGGCACGCTCCGCGTCGAAGCCCGATCGTGGAGCTGAACACCGAAGACTTGAGCCGTTTTTGTTTGCCGTCGCCGCGGCATTTATCATCGCCGGCGCCACCGTGCTCGTCGCACCTCTCGATCGCCGGATTCACCCGTGACAAAAAATAGCTGACCTTTTCACATTCGTCCGTCTGTGGGGTTCTAATAGGTGTATGGCGCACGTTAAGCTACGCGTACCGCGTTCCTTCGAAGAGATAATGCAGCGTCACGAGCGGGAGATCCTGCGCTATCTGTTGCGCGTGTCCGGCAATCGCGACGATGCGGCCGACCTGTTCCAGGAAACCTGGCTGCGCGCGTATCGCGCCTATCCGCGTCTTGAGCTCGACAGCGAGGTGAGACCGTGGCTGTACGCGATCGCCGGCAACCTATGTCGTAATCGGGCACGTGACGGCGCGCGCCGAGCGCGCGTGATCGTGTCCATTGATGAAAAGCATCCGCCAGCGGAGCGGACCGGCAGCGCTCAGCGTGAGTTTAATGAAAATGCAGGTTATGCGGCAGTGCGCCTGCGCGAGCTGATTGCTTCTCTCCCGGCGAAACAACGGGAAGCGCTGCATCTGCGCTGCTTCGCCGGTCTGGACTACGCGGAGATAGCTGCTGCGATGGACTGCTCCGACCAAGCCGCGCGGGCGAATGTTTCCCAGGCGATGAGAAAAATCAAGTCAATGTGGTAATGCTTATGAAAATCGAAAAATTGATCGGATCAATCGGCAGCGAATTTGACGAGCATGAAATCGACGCGTTGGTGCGTCGCTCTCGCAATCGGCTCAATCAGGCGTTGAAACCCATGCGACGCCCGGAGGCCGCAGTGGGCATTGTAAAATCACCATTGGGTGATCTGCTCGTGGCAATGACTGGCCGCGGCATCGTGTTTAATCATTACTTGCTCGAAGGTGACGACCCTGCAGTCACCATTGCGAAACTTCGACTCGAACTGGATCTCGTCGACGATCCACGGACGATTAGCGAAGTCGGCGAGGAGATTCGCCGTTATCTGGCCGGAGAGGCAAAAGCGCTGCGTCAGAAAGTCGACCTGACACTGGTGGCCAGTACGTTCCAAGAGAAGGTTTTACATAAACTCCAGGAAGTCCCGCGCGGCGCGGTGGTCAGCTACCAAGCTTTGGGCGCCGCCGCCGGAGCGCCGAAGGGAGCGAGAGCCGTCGGTAATGCCATGCACAACAATCCGGTGCCGATCTATGTTCCATGTCATCGCGTGATTGCCTCGGACGGCCGGATCGGTGGATACGGCGGCGGTATCCCGCGTAAATTGGAACTGCTCCGGAGCGAGGGTTTTGCGTTGGCGCAGGCGGCTGTGCGCCTTCCCGACAACGTCGTCTGGGGTCACACGGGAACTAAAATTTACTGTCGCTTCAATTGCCGGACCGCCGCGCGCGTCGACCGGGCGCGCATCTGGTTTTTCGCCGACCAGAGGGGAGCGAGACACGCAGGCATGCGCCCGTGCAAAATCTGTCAGCCGAATTAAGGAATTGCCGTTGCGACTGCAACCCGTAGGAAGAGCGAAGCGCTGCAAGATTGGTGACATGGCTGGCATCGAGATTAATCTACCGTTTAAATCGCCCTACCATTGGCAGACCATCATTCGATTTTACCAGACGCATTTGATTCCGGGGCTCGACCGGGTCACGGCAAGCTCCTTCGAGCGAGTGTTTCACATCGAAAACAGAACGGGAATTGTCCGCGTGGAAACGGTGGCCGGCTTGGCGCAGCTAAAAGTTCGCATCGCACCTGACGAACCTGAGATCAGATTCGAGGTTGTCAGGCGAGTCGGGAAAATGTTCGATTTGGACTGTGATCCCAGGCTGATTGAAAAGCGCTTTAGACGAATTCCTCTGCTCGCAAGTCTTTGCCACCGCTATCCGGGTTTACGACTGCCGCGAGGATGGGATCCGTTCGAAACGGCAATTTGTGTCATTCTGGGGCAGTTGGTTTCGGCGCAGCAGCGAGCAAATCTTATCGGGCAACTCGTGCGCAACTATGGAGTTCAAATCTCGCACCCGTCGTCGGGAGAAAATATGCGCTTGTTTCCCGCTGCCGAAGCCTTGGCGAACGCTGACCTGAGGGCGGTTAAAACCACGATCGCGCGCCAGGAGGCGATCCGCGAATTCAGCCGGCGCGTGCTGGCTGGCGCTATTTCTTTTTCCGAAGCTCAAGATCCGGCGGCGTTTCGCAAGGCGCTTCTCGACACCAAAGGCCTCGGCCCATGGTCGGCTGAGTATATCAGCCTTTTGGCCATGGGTGACACGAATGCGTTTCCCAAGACTGATTTAATTCTTAAACGGGCTCTCAAGCTTTATCCTGATTTGGATTTGGAACGGGTCAAGCCTTGGCGATCCTATGCGGCGATTTATCTTTGGAAGGAATTCGCTCAAGGTCTCGCCAAGAGTAAAAAGGACAAAAACGATGCCGCTATTCTACAATGAGATCGAATCACCAGTCGGCAAGCTCACACTTGTGGCAAACTCGAACGCACTGGTAGCGGTTCTCTGGGAACGCCAGCACCCAAAGCGCGTAAAATTCGGCGCTGCGAAGCTGCATCGGCAGCAGCCAATTTTACTGGAGACCGAACGCCAGCTAGGGGAATATTTCTCAGGCGCAAGAGTCGAGTTCGATCTTCCGCTTGAGCCCGACGGGAGCGAGTTTCAGAAGAAGGTCTGGCAGCTCTTGAGAAAAATACCATTCGGTCAGACCAGAAGCTATCGCGATCTGGCGAAAGCGGTCGGATCAGCCAAGGCTGCTCGCGCCGTTGGCGCCGCCAACAGCAAGAACCCGCTATCCATCATCGTGCCGTGTCATCGGGTCGTCGGGTCGGACGGATCGCTGACCGGCTTTGCCGGTGGGCTCGAGACCAAAGCCGCCCTTCTGGCTCTCGAAATCCGTTCCACCGTATCGATCAATGACTGAGAGAAATTTCCAATGAAAATCCCAAGGCCCGTCGGTGAGCGCGCTATTGATTGGGAAGATTCGCGATCTCAGCTCGACGAGCGCGGATTTGTCTTGATCCCCGGCGTGTTCGCGAACAAGACCTGTGACGAAATCGCCGGCTATTATACCGATGACCATCGATTTCGCTCGCGCATCGACATGTCGCGCTATTCGTTCGGCCGGGGCGAGTATAAGTATTTCAATTATTCGCTGCCCGAGATCGTGCAACAGCTTCGAACCTCGATCTATGCCGAGCTCGCGCCGCTGGCCAATCGATGGGCCGAACGGCTGGGGAGCAAAACGGCTAGGTATCCCGAGAGGCTTGCGGACTTCACCGAGCAGTGTCATGGCGCCGGCCAAAACCGCGCAACACCCTTGCTTCTCAAATATGGCACCGGTGACTTCAACTGTTTGCATCAGGATTTATACGGCGACATCGTGTTTCCTTTTCAAGTGACCTGCTTCCTAAGTCAGCACGGCAAGGATTTTGACGGTGGCGAGTTTGTCCTCGCCGAGCAACAGCCACGCCGGCAGTCTCGCATTGAAGTGCTCACTCCCGAACAGGGTGATGCGGTCATCTTTGCAGTTCATCATCGACCGGTTCGCGGCACACGCGGCTACTACCGAGCCAACCTTCGTCACGGCGTCAGCACCATACGTTCCGCCACGATGCAAATTAGCCATCCCAACAGCATGGCAGGGTAAAATTTCGATATCACAGGAAGTGGCGAGATGTTTTGCGCGGGCAGCGCAACGGTGGGAACCTTGATCGAACGACTCGCCGAGCGCATAACCGAGGACGAGCGATATTTATGATTTGTCTGCCGTCGTTGGCGAGCTCAAGGCACCAGGCATCGGCATGCTTGAAGAGAGAGGGTGATAGGCGCACGGCGCGGGTGCTGCTTCGAAGGGCCGGGCCTAGTGCGGCTTGAGGTTATCGAGATGAAGTCGTAAGGGTAAGAACCACTTAACTGGGAGAGGAAAATCATGACACAATCAAGTCCATTACGCGTAGGGCTGATCGGAGCAGGGGGCAGATGGGGGCCGCGGGCGCATGTGCCGGCGCTACAGGGCGTGCCCGAGACCGAACTCTATGCCATGGGCACCGCCCATGCGAAGACCGCGCAGGCAGCGGCCGATAAGTTCGGCGTCGAATGCGCGTATGGCAGCGACAAAGCGATGAACGCCGACCAGCGAGTCGAAGCCGTGGTCGTGGCCGTGCGCGTGCCGGCGCACTATGGGCTTAGCAAAAACGCCCTCGAAGCGGGCAAGCATGTCTTCTGCGAATGGCCGTTGGGGGCCAATACCAAAGAGGCCGAAGAACTGGCGGCGCTGGCGCGCCAGAAAAAACTCCGCACCATGGTCGGCTTGCAGCGCCGGGCGTCGCCCGCTTACCTGTACATGCGCGAGCTCATCCAGCAGGGATACGTCGGCCAGGTGCTGTCGGTGAACATGACACTGATGAACAGCGGCGTGTTGACCCGTCCCTCGGATCGCACCTGGCAGCGCGATGTGACGCTGGGTGCCAACACGCTGACGATTACGTTCGCGCACGTGCTTGACGCCATGTGCATGGTGGTCGGCGAGCTGACCGAACTGTCCGCCATCGTCGCCACCCAGGTGCCGCAGTGGTTCGAAACCGACACGAAAAAATACGTGGATGTCACCTCGCCCGATAACATCGCGGTTCAGGGCCGGCTCGAAAACGGCGCCATCGTCAATGCCTGTTGCGGCGTGCATCCGTACCACGGCAGCGGCCACCGCTTGGAGATTTACGGCAAGGAAGGCACCCTGGCGATGATCGGCGGCGGCGAGGGCGGCGAGGAACGCCGGCGCAAGATCATGGGGGGGCACAAAGACGACAAGGCGCTGCAAGAGTTGCCTGTGCCGGAAAGGTTCACCTGGGTGCCGCAAGCCGTGCGCGACGGCGGTCCCGCCTACGACGTCGGCCAGTTGTGGGTCAAGTTTGCCGAAGCGATACGCACCGGCTCGAACCCAGATTTCAACTTGCCCGACTTCGATCACGCGGTGCGCCGCCACCGCATGCTTGACACCATTGTGCGGGCTTCACAGACGGGCCAACGGCAGAAAGTTGAGTTACGATAGCGCAAATTTGCCCGGCCTGCGCAAAGGATCTGGAAACTGCAAGCACTCGGAGTCGAAAATTCCTCCCGCCAAGGCGCAAAGACGCCAAGCTCGGAGTTGCTGTCATTTCGACCACGGGAGAAATTTTTCCTAGATCCCTCGCATTCGCCAGACTGTGTGAAAACTCTTTACGAGCCCTTCGACGATGCTCAGTGAGAACGGCTAAATGCTCGATTTGTAATGTCTGACAACCGTTCGTGGAGAGCCCAGTCGAACCATGAACGGGCTTTCACACAGTCTGTCCGCTCAAGATGACGGGGATTGGCCCGTGACCTTTGCCGCCTTGGCGTCTTTGCGGGAGATACTCCGCGATTCAGTGCGGCTGCGCTACGCGGCTCTCGGCGTTAACTATGACATCGAGATCTTGATTGCTCGCAGGTTTTAGAGATAAATGCTGTGCGAGAGGCGATCGCAATGAACGCCGCCAACCGGCTATTGACAGGATAAACAAGCATGACGACTACGACCCACGAAATTAAGGTGATGACTTCGGGGGCTTTTACCGCGGCGTATCTTGAGCTCATTCCTCAACTCGAAGCGTTGACGCAGAAAAAAATCGTTACCGCGGCAACCTCCATTGGAACCGGGGAGACTTCCATTCCTAACCGGCTTCAGCGCGGCGAGGCCGTCGACGTTATCATCGTCGCGGACGGCGTGCTGACGGGATTCATCAAGGACGGTTTGGTTTTAGCTGAAAGCTATACTCCGCTGGTGCGCTCCGCCATCGGTATGGCCGTGCGGGCTGGAGCCGCCAAGCCGGATATTGGCTCCGTCGACGCCTTGAAGCGCACGCTTTTGCAAGCAAAGTCTATCGCCTATTCGGCCAGCGTAAGCGGCGAATATTTGACCCAAGAGCTTTATCAGCGCTTGGGCATCGTCGACCAAGTGATGAGTAAAAGCCGGCTCATCGGCGGCGGTGAGCGGGTCGGCGCCGTGATCGCGCGCGGAGAGGCGGAGATCGGTTTCCAGCAGATCAGTGAGCTGATACCGGTGCCTGGCATAGCGCATGTAACGCCGTTGCCGGCGCAAGTGCAGAAGGTCTCGGTGTTCTCCGCCGGCATCGCGAAAACCACGACCGATGCGGCCACGGCTAGGACGGTGATTAAATTCCTCGCGTCGCCTGAGGCGGCCCAGGCGATCACAAGGAGCGGCTTGGAGCCAATTGAAAATTGTTGATGTCGAGCCGCGATTGCCGGTTACATGTTATTGGGCTTCGTTTGGTGGCACGAACCAGACCCTTCCGCTTTGCCCTGAGAGTCGTTAATGCGCGCTGCTCGCCGGCGCCCGGCCGCTGGCCACAGCGACGATGTCACTTACACTTTGGTCTAAATCCAGCGGGCGGTTTTCCCGCGCGGCGTCGCGCTCGGCAACCAGGGCGTAGACTTCGATGCGGTTGCCTTCGGGATCGAGGAAGTAGCAGGAGACGGTGTTGCCCATTTCCTCATAGGCATGGCTGACGCAGTGGTCGATGGGCACGCCTTGGGCTTTGAAGCGATCGTAGAACTCTTTGATCTCCGCCGGGGTCTCAACTTTCCAGGCGATATGGGCGATCAACTTGGCGTCGCCTTCGCGCCCCTTGACCAGGGCGAGTTGGTGGTCGTCGAGTTCTGGATCGGGAGTGAGGAACACCATGCGATTGGCGTTCTCGCGGTACTTCACCAGACCCAAGACATTGGTATAAAAGTCGACCATTTTGTCGAGGTCTTTAACGTAAAGCACGATATGGCTGATGCTGGTGATCTTCGGCATAGGAACCTCCTTGGCTTACAGTGCGATTGGTTTTGTCACTACTCTGGCTTCGCTAGCGACACTATCCAACCCGGTCCGCCGATGTCAACTTAAACTATCGCTATGCACGGCTTTTGCTGTGGCGTGGTGCGTTGAAGTAATTTTAATAGCCAAACGGCTATTTCGTTGACCGTTCACAGCGAAACCTCGTATATAGGCGCAGATTGACCGATGGTTCGGGAGTCCCTTATGTATTGGATTTTTTCTCTCCTGGCGAAATGTTTTGTCGCGGCTTTTACGATTGCCGGCCTAGCGTCCACCGAGATGGCCCACGCCAATCCCTATCTCGCCAAGCCAGGGGAACCGCCGATGCGGGCGCGCATCGGCACCTGCGCCATCACTGGCGGTTTCATTCATCTCTATGCCGCCCTCGATAACAAAATATTCGAGAAGTATGGCGTCCATGCCGAGCATATCGTCGTGCGCGGCGGCAGCGTCGCGGCGGCCGCGTTGGCCGCCGATGAGATTAATTTTCTTTACTGCAACGCCGACACCAATATCGCGCGCATCGCCACCGGAATGGATGGCAAACTGGTTGCCTCGCCGTTAGTGGGACTGCCTTACGTCGTGTTGGCGCGCAAGGACATCAAGCGGCCTGCAGATCTCAAAGGCAAGACGATCGGCGTCACCCGGCCGGGCGACTTTACTTACAAACTGGCGAAAGATTTCCTCAAGAAGCATAACCTGAGCGACAAGGATGTTACGCTTGCGCCGGTTGGCGGCACGCCTAGCGAACGCTACGCGGCGCTGGCGCAGGATGTGTTTCAGGCGATCCTGATTCAACCGCCGCTCGATGCCCGCGGCAAAAAGGACGGCTTCAACGTCATCTACCATCTCAGCGAACTCGGGCTCCCGTTTATCTATAGTTCGTTGTTCACCAACGCCAAGACCTACAAGGAAAAGCCGGCGTTGATCCAGAAGATGGTGGCGGCTCTGGCCGAGTCGGTGTTTCTCGTCGAGAAGAAGCCGGAGGTCGGTATGGCGTCGGTGGGCAAGACGCTGCGGATCAACGATCCCGATATCCTGCAATCGGCCTATGACGCCTTCGCCAAGCGCTTGATCAACCGGCGCCTGATCGTGCCGGCGAAAATGGTCGCGGAAACTATCGACAATGCCCGTGAAGAGGGCACGGTGATTCGCCGCAAAGCGAGCGAAGTCTTCGACAATAATTTCGTTGAGAATCTTGAGAAGAGCGGCTTCATGAAAGAGCTGTGGGGCGGCGCGTTGCCCGAGGAAAGAAAGCGCTAGCGGCTCTCCGAGTGCGCCCGTAGAGGGTTGCACCACCGCTTCTGCTAAGCGGTAGTCCACGGCCATCGATCTACGCCGCGCGAGCGCAATTTCGCAGCTGGAACAAGTGAGCAAAGTTCGTGACTGCGAGCTGCGAACGATGATGCGTAAGACCCTGCGTACCTGGTAGGCGTCGCACGCGGATGACACGACCATTGATGGAGGAAGCTTGGTGACGAGCCCGATCGGCGGGTTTTTTACTAGTTTGCTCCTATCGAGTGAAAAGTTAGGAAGGTCATGAAAATATTTCTCAGTTACGCCTCCCAAGATGCCGAGGCGGCGAAGTCGATTTATTTCGCGCTACGGGATCAGGGCCATGCGGTGTTCTACGACCGCGCCGATCTGCCGGCGGGGGACGAATTCCATAACCGCATCCGAGCGGCGATCGAAGCTTCGCGACTCTTCATATTTTTGATCAGTGCCAATGCTGTTGACGCCGGCAGTTATACTTTGACTGAACTTGACATCGCCGAGAAAGCCAACGTCAAATTACTGCCGGTGGCCCTCGGCAAGTTGGCGGCCGGGCAACTGCCTGCGGCACTCAAGGCCGTGACGTTTCTCGAAACCGACGGCAACTTGCCGGCAGCTGTCGCCTCGGCGGTGCATCGCATCGCCACCGATTGGCGGCGCCGGCGACTCAAACGCATGATCGCTACCGCGGCAGCCGTCGTCGCGGCCTGCGCGGCGCTTTACTTTGGGTTAATAGGTCAGGCGAAAAACCAGCTAGTCGGTAAAGATGGTGCATCGGCGGTTATGATTCCAGCGGGGACTTTTTTCATGGGCGATGACGAAAGCTCGCCGCGCCGCGAGGTGTTTGTCGATGCATTCTACCTGGACAAGCACGAAGTGACAGTAGCTCGTTACGGCGATTTCTTGAAGGCCACTGGCAATGTCAAACCGCCTGAAGAATGGGAGACTGCCGATCTCAAGATTCACGCCGGTCTGCCGGTTGTCGGCGTCGATTGGCAAGACGCCAACAGTTATTGCCAGTGGACGGGCCGGCGTTTGCCGACCGACGCGGAGTGGGAGCGGGCCGCCCGTGGCACGGACGAACGGAAATTTCCCTGGGGCAACGAGCCGCCTAGCGCCGAGCATGCGCGCTTCGCAAAAAATCACCAGAACTCGGTTTACCAAGACGGCGTGGCCGCCGTCGGCGCTCATCCTAAAGGGGCGAGCCCCTTTGGTATACATGATCTTTCCGGCAACGCTTGGGAGTGGGTGGCCGATTGGTACACGGAAAGTTTCCCGCGCACCGACAGACGCAATCCCAAGGGGCCGGCGAGGGGCACCGACAAAGTGCTGCGCGGCGGCGGCTGGTACGACGCCCCCGAACGGCTAACCAGCACGAAGCGGATGCATGCGCCGACCGAGCGCCGCGATGACAGTGTCGGCTTTCGCTGCGCTAGGGATGCGCAGAAGTAATCTTTTCGCGAGGGTGAATAGTCCATGTCTCGATTCGAAATCCATCCCCAGCTGCTCGCTGACTGTCATCGGCTGGGAAAGTTCGCCTTCTGCCATGTCCTGCTCAACAAGAATGCCGTGTTGCCCTGGTTCATTCTAGTTCCGCAAACCGACGTCACTGATCTACTTGATCTTCCTGATGAGCGGAGAACTGCCGCGATAAACGAGGCCGCGATGATTGGCCAATTGATTAAACGCGATCTCGGCTACGCGAAAATAAACTTTGCCGCCATCGGTAACGTCGTGCCGCAGCTGCACTTGCATGTGGTCGGCCGCAAGCCGGACGATCCTTGCTGGCCAGCGCCGGTGTGGGGGCACCTTACCCAATCGCGAAAGTACGCGGCGATCCGTGTTGAGGAAATTCGCCAACTGTTGGTTCGCGAATGTTCGCTAAAAGTAGAATCTCGGTGATGTTCAGAGTATCGCTAGATGCGGTTATGAGAAATTATCGCAAGCCATTCCGAGCGGGATCGGCTGCGCGCTAATTCCTATAGCGAATCATTACGCCCCGATCAGGGCGGTGGTGACGAAGGCTTCGATCAATGCGGCAACGAGCAGCATCGGAACGATAACGATGGCGAAAAAACGCAGGGCGCGGCCGAGGGCGGGTCTAATTTTCGCGTCGGTTTTTCCCAGCAGCCGTTTCAGAACCAGGTCGCCGAGCATGAGGCCGATGGCGGTGCCGAGAAATACCGCGGCGAGTTCGATGACGCCGTGAGGTAAGATGGCCAACAGTGATGGCCAAATGCCGCGGCTGTGGGATGACAGAAAAAAGACCACGCCGAGGACGACGCCGTTGACGACCAGAAACAACGCCGGCACGATGCCAATGGCTAAGCCTAACAAGATCGCGGCCAATGTCTTCACTGAATTGTTGAGAAAGATCGCGGCGGCGAGCTGTGGCTTGGGCAGGCCGCGGAAGGATTTAAGAAATCCACTGACGGAATCGCCGAAGTAGTCGGCCAACGCTGGGAAACGGTTCGCCACGGCCACGCCGAAAACCACCCCGACGGTGAAAAAGACTAGGCTAGCGATCAAGAAGGGACGCAGTTCGCGTACGTAAGCGCGTCGTTGGCCGCGATTCATCGAAGGTAGTCCTAACAGAAACCGTGGGCGGTAGATACCGTACGGCAAGGTGGCAATAGACGGAGTCGGCTGGCTGCTTTTGCCGGAATTTTGGGCGACGATTCGCGCTCTGCTGCGAATAGGTACGATATTGCTCGTGGGCATTCCACTGAGCCTCGTCGCTATTTTTATCTTGATGCCGCTGTGGTCCTGGCTCGAAGCGCGCTCCGGCATCGAGTCGGTCGGTCATTTGTTGCGGTGTACGCGATCCTGAATCTTCTAGTATTGGTTACGCTGTGGTATCGGTGGAAGACCGCTAACGTAGCGCCATGCGCGAAGGGGTAACCATGAAAATCAAAAGCATCCGTTCCCAAGTCATTCGCCTACCCGTCGACGAACCGTTGGCCGATGGCCCGCCATCGGGACGGGCGCATAATATGTTTGTCACAGTTCGGATCGATACGGTCGATGGTATCGAAGGCATCGGCGCGACGTTCTTTGGCGGCATGCTCAGTGCGACGCTCAAGCAGGCGATCGATCAATTGGGCGCCATGATCGTCGGCGATGATCCGCTGCGCATCGAAGCGCTGACGCAGAAACTACGCACACTGGCCGCGAGCGCCGGACCCGGCGGCATTCTCACCTTGGCGATCTCGGCCATTGATATGGCGCTATGGGATATCAAGGGCAAATATCTCGGCCAATCCCTCGGTTCCATGTTGGGCGGTCTGCGCGAGCGCGTGCCGGCCTACGCCAGTGGTGCGCTGGTGCGCAGCTATCCGCTCGATCATCTGCTCAATGCTTGCCGGACACTTGTCGAACGCGGTTTCACTCAAATGAAAACCCAGATGGCGTTGCCCGGTGACGTAACCCCGGCGCAGGAGGCAGAGCGCGCGCGCTTGACCCGCGCAGCGGTGGGGCCGGATATCGATCTGATGTGCGATATCAATCAGCGCTGGTCGGTCAATCAGGCGATCGATATCGGCCGGCGTGTCGAGGACGTGCATTTCTTTTGGCTCGAAGACGTCACCGCGCATGACGATTACACCGGCTTGGCGCGGGTGGCCGATGCCTTGGCCACGCCGTTGGCGAGCGGTGAGTGCTTGTACGGCATCACGCCGTTTCGCCATACCATCGAGGCGCACGCCGCCGATGTCATCATGATCGATCTGATCCGCGTCGGCGGAATTTCCAACTGGATGAAAGTGGCGGCGCTGGCAGAAGCTTTCAACTTGCCGGTGGTCAGCCATCTGTTTCCGGAGATTCACGTCCATCTGGTCTCGGCAATTCCCAACGGCTTGACGGTGGAATATATGCCGTGGTCGTTCCGCCTGTTCGAGGAAGTGCCGGTACCGGTGAAGGGCGAACTGGTGGTGCCGACCAAACCGGGGTTGGGTTTGGAGTTTAGCCGGGATTTGGATCGATATGTCGTGGGTTAATTTCTCTTCGTTGAGGTCAGCGTGAAACTTGCTAATTCATTCGCAGGAACATTCCTCTCCATCGCCCTTTTTCAAAGGGGCAAGTTTCGCTTCTCCTGTTTGCCAAAAAGAGAGGGGAGATTTTGGACGATGGTGATAATACTCGTTAGTTTTTTCGGCAGCGGGTTGCATGATCGAGCTGTGGCGGCCGATCTGACGAAAATTTATGCCGGCTACGGCGGCATCGCCGGTTACCAGATGCCGCTCTGGGTGATCAAGGAAGCCGACATCGGCAAGAAGTATGGCGTCGATATCGAGCCGCTATTGATCAGCGGCGGCGCGCTGGGCATGCAGGCCTTGCTCGCCAATAGCATTCAGCTGAGTCAGAACTCGGCGTCGGCGGCGATCGGCGCGGCATTGCGCGGCGCGCCGATCGCGCTGGTCGCTACCTCGGAAAATCGCATGTCGGCGGAGATCATCGCCCGGCCGGAAATCAAAACACCGCAGCAGTTGATCGGCAAGAAGATCGGTATTCTCCGCTTCGGCGGCTCCAATGACACCGGTATCCAGTGGGCCCTACGCGCCTGGAAGATCGATCCGCGCCAGGTGACGATTCTCCAATCTGGCGCGACCCATGCGCGGCTACTGGCGCTGTCCTTGGGACAGATTGACGCGACGATCCTTTCCTACCCGGAGATCCATATCGCGCGCAAGCGCGGCATGAACGTGTTGGCCG
>JBGTCC010000724.1:0-7079 GCA_041749055.1 Thermodesulfobacteriota bacterium
GTCCGTTGGCTGGATCGGGAAATTGGACTATCGCAACCTTGAGCTTTCATGTAATATAGCTTTGTTAATTTCTTTTTGAATCGCGAATACTCATGGCTCTAGGACAGCGCTTACAAGATCTTGCGCGCGCCGACTTTCTACGAAGTGTCGGACTTTACGTCATGCAGGACCGCCTGGTGATGGTGCGCCTGCGTAAAACCTTGCTCAACGTAGCGCTGCTCGACCAGCAGGACCGAGAGTTGCCGCACAGCGACACGCGGCCGGCGATCGCCGAGATCACCGGCTGGGTTGCCGAAGACGTTAAAGAGATCGCGCTTAAGGCCGAGAACGATTCGCGCGAACGCAGTCTGCGCCAGGCGATGGTTTCTCTATTACCCCATTTTAATGCCGGCCGCGACGCGGTTTATCTCTGTATTCCGCATGACCAAGTGATGATGCAGGAGATCTTCCTGCCGCTGGCGGCGCAGGATACCATCGAACAGGTTTTACAGTACGAGATCGAGCGGCAGCTACCCTTTCGCCGCGATGAAATCTATTACGACTATCTCGCCAGCGGCAAGAAAGGCGAGAAGCTGAGCCTCTACGTCGTTGCCGTGCAGAAAAAGATCGTCGATGGCCTGGTCAGCTTGCTGGAATCCTTCGGCATCAAACCCGCCGGTGTCGAGCCTGACGTCACGGCGCTGCTCAATTACGCGCTTTATTCCACTGGCCCCAACATCTCCCGTACGGCGATTTTAGCCGCGAGCGAGCACAGCTGGGACCTGCTCGGAGTCGAGTCCAAGGCGACGCGTTGGAGCGCTTCTCATCAATTATTGTTCGCGCACCGCATGCCCCACTCGGAATGGGCGCAGGGTGCGGGCCGAGAGTTGCTGCTACAGAATCTCGCCGATGTCGACAAGTGCTACCGCTGGGGTGATCTCGGCGACATGACCGGGCTGCCGGTGGAAAAATTCGCCGCCGCCGAGGAGTTGCAAAGCTTGGGCGGGCACCGCTTCAGCGGCCTAAAATCGCCTCTTCCTGAGGCGGCGCTGCCGGCTGTTGGCGCGGCGTTACGCGGTATTCGCGAAGCCTCGGTCATCGGCAATTTTCTGCGTCATGAAAACCCCGAGCCGGCGGGCGGTAGGTCGCTGTCCATCCTTAATGCCGTTCTCGGTGGGGTTTTGGCGCTCGCGCTAATCGCCTGGGGACTTAGTTATCCGATCAAGGATGAGATGCGCCTGCGTCAGTTGCAGCGGGAAAATCAGAAATTCGAGGCGGCCATCGAAGCCCTGCGCCGCGAAGAGAATCAGTTACAGCAACTGAGCAAGGAGGTCGGCACATTGGCCGAGCTGCAGGGACGCCGCGGCGAGGTACTAAAAATTCTCGATGAACTGTCAAAGGTCGTGCCCAACAACGCTCATCTTTCCAATCTGCGTTACCGCGCCGGTGTCTTAGAAGTTCAGGGCAACGCGGAAAATGCCTCCGCGTTGATTCCGTTGTTGGAGCGCTCGCCGGTGTTCGAGAATGTCGCGTTCAATGCACCGTCTAACCGTGGCCGGGACAATCGCGAAACATTTTCGTTAAAGGCGGAAGTGGAAAAGCTTAAAGAGGCCGCCACGGAGCCGCCAGCGCAGGCTCCCAAAGAAGTTCCGAAAGCAACACCCAAAGAAAGTAAATCGAAGTCATGAGGCAGTTTTGGCAAAGGCTGTCGCAGCGCGAACGGGGGCTGGTTTTTTTGACCGGCGCGATCGTGTTGTTCTTTATCGGGAAGATGGCGATTGCAACGCCGCTGCTTGAGCGCCGGGCGACGATTAAGGGCCAACTCGAAAGCCAGCCGCAATTGCTGCAAAAAAACCTGCGTTACTTAAGCCAGAAAGATTCGCTACTGGCGGCACTGGCTGCGGCACGCAATCAGATCAAAAGCATTGAACCGGCGCTGTTGACGGGGGATACTCCCTCGGTTACCGCATCCGATCTCCAGGAGACGGTGCAGTCGCTGGCGACCCGCGAGGGCACTCAAGTCATCACTACCCGTGTGCTCAATCCCGAGCCGAGCGGCTCATTTTCCAAAATCGCCATCCAAATGGAGATCGGCGGCCAGGTTCAACAACTTGCCAGCTTGATACGCGGTATCGAAAGCGCGCCAAAGCTCTTGGTCATCGACGAGATCAATGTCCGTTCTCTATTCCGCCCGGTCGGTTTCCCCCAAGTAGCCGGGGTACAACCGGCGGGCCAACAAAACCTTAGAGTCAGCCTTACGGTTGTCGGCTTTGCCCGGGCTCAGCCGGCGCCTGCGGCGAAGCCGGCCGCGCCGTCGAGTCCAGCGAAAGTAGCGCCGGATAAACCTGTCTAAGTTGCGCATGACCGACAACGAATTTTGTCGCAAGACCCATTATCATTACTCGACTGCGCCAGGACTAGAGCGCGACAGTTAGAAGCGATCCGTACCTTGCGTGAAAATTTGGCTAAACCCTGCTTGGTCGGTGCTATATTTTGGACTATGACGTATTAATTCTGAAAACTACATTGTACAATTTGGGCTCGTTTAGATCTTGTTGGGCATCATGGTTGATTTGCCCGGTTGATATTCCTAGGGTTTCTGGAGGAAGAGCGATATTCTTACTCGATCCGCACTCTTAAGCATCGTTATTACGGTGGCCATCGGTTTGGTTGGATGGACGACCTATCGCTCGTGGCGTGCCGGGCCTTGGGATATTCCCGGACCTCTGGCGCTAAGGCCGGCGGCGATCACCACGGAAAAGCAGGTTTCGCTAACGCCGCGGCCACCCATCGGTACCGAGACGATTATTAGCAAGAACCTTTTCGATCCTGAAAGGGGAGCTGGTGCGTCGCGCGATGCGGAGGAAAATTCCCGAGCCGTGCAGCGTGTGCGCGGCATGATTCTAGTGGGCACGGTGATCATCGGTAACAACCGCGTGGCAATTTTACAGGATAGCGCGAGCCCCGCGCCTGGCCAGCCGATTCCCGGACAGCGTCCGCCCGGCCCGGTCATGTCCATGTTGCGCTTAAAAGTCGGCGATAATGTCGAAGGATTTAGACTCACGGAGATTGCCGAGCAGCGGGTGGTTTTTGCCCGCGACGCGACTCGGGTGGAAGTGTTGCTCGATTTCTTTCGCAAGGTTGAATACGTTGCGCCTCGGCCGGCGGCTGCGCCGGGGCAGATTCAGGCGCCACCAACCGGCAACCCCGTGCCGGTGCCACGAGTATTGCCCAACCTGCCAAGACGGGGGCGGATACCAGTTCCGGGAAGTGGCAGCCCCGAGTCGTGAGTGGAGAAGGAGCGACCCATGTCCTTAAAGAGTGTTTCAAGCCTGGCTGTACTGGTTTTCACAACGGCGGTGACCAGCCCGGCAGGTTCACAGCAACCGCCCGTGGCTCCGACCCCAGCTCCGAGTTCCAATCAGCCCCGCCCAAATGCCGCAGCGCCGCAGATTCCTGGAGATCCGAATGTTCCACCGGGGACGCGGCTGCCGGTTTTGCCGCAACGCATACCCGCGCCAGTCCAGGCGCCGGGCCAGGTGAGTCCTCCGGGGGCGGTGCCAAGTTCTCAGCCGACCCAGGTGAAACCATCTCCCCAAGTGACACCGGGGCAACCCGTACCGGCCGATCCGAACGGCGCCGCACAACCACCGCTGCCTTCGACTGCGGTTCCTGCGCCGCGCCGTGGCTTTCCCGGACAGTCCTTCCCAGCCGGCGGCATGGTTTCGCTTAACTTCAATCGCGCCGACCTGGTCGAGATCATTCACATTATCGCCCAGCAACTTAGGCTGACCTACACTATCGATCCCGAGGTCAAAGGCACAGTGACGATCAATAGCGCTGAGCCGCTGCGCTCCGAGGAACTGCTGCCGATCTTCCACCAGTTGCTGCGCATGAATGGCGCGGTAGCGGTGCGCACCGGCAATCTTTATCACATCACGCCGATCAAGGACGGTAAAGGAATGGCGCGCCCGTTGGCGCAGGGGCGGGAGGATAGTTTCGCGTTGCAGCTGATCCCGGTGCGCTTTTTCACCGTCGCCGAAATGAAACGGGTGCTGACGCCATTTTTGCAACCCGGCGCCGAGATTATCGATAACCCGCGCGGCAATTTCTTGATCGTTATGGACACGCCGCTGAATATTCAGCGGTTAACTGAGATCGTCGATCTCATCGACGTCCAGGTTTTCGCCGGCACGCGCATGGAAATTTATCAGCCGAAAATCGCCAGCGCCGAAGAGCTATCCCAAGAGATGACCAAAGTCATGCAATCGTTCTCGGCCTCCTCGCCCCAGAGTGAGAACTTTGCCGCGCAGTTCATCCCGCTGCCTAGAATCAACCAGCTGCTGGTCATTGCCCATAGCGAAGCGTCCTGGACCTACGCCAAACGTTGGCTTGACCGAATCGATGTGGTTGCGGAAGGGCCTGGTCGTAGGATATTTATCTATCCCGTGGAGAATGGTAAGGCGACCGAATTAGCCGACGTGCTCAATCAGGCTCTCGGTCAGCCTACTACAGGTTCACGGAGTAGCCCGCAGACTTTGCAGAGCATCCATCGGTCTTCTTCGGGCAGCTCCAACCCATCTGGAGGATTCGGGCAGTCAAGTGGCTCAGGACAGTTTGGTACGGGTGGTTCACAGCAAGGGCAAATGCGATGAAAAAAATTACGGCTGTAGTCCTAATTCTTCTCGGGGTATGTTTTTCTGGTGCGCAGGCACAAAATCGCCCTGGGGCGTTCGCAGCGGCGGCTGCGCCTGGCCAAGTCCCAACCCCGGTGCCGGCACCTCCCCAGGTTACCACGCCATCACAGGGACTGGGTGTGCCGCCGAGGCCGGCCGGTCAAGCTCAACCTGGCCAGCAGCAGCAGCAGCAACAACAAGAGCAATTGCGTATAGTCGCTGATCCGTCGACCAATTCACTGATAATTTACGGCACCGTTCAAGAGTATCAGAACGTCAAAAACATTCTCAAGGAGCTCGACGCGATTCCACGGCAGGTGTTGATCGAAGCGATGATATTGCAGATCGATCTTAGGGATTCCGAAGACTTCGGCGTCGACTACGAGCTGTTTCGCAAGTCCCGTCAAACCATTTTCGGCCAGACCTTCGGTTCAAATGCTGCAATCAAAACATTAGGAACGCTTTTCCCGGCTTCACCCGCATTCTTAGGCGCGGCTGGGCTCAGCGCCATTGTCGGTGACGACACGGTGTCAGCGATGATCAGGGCCGCGGCGACAAATTCGCGCATTAAGATACTTTCCTCGCCCAGCGTGATCGCCAGCGACAATAAGCCTGCGCGAATTCAGGTTGGCAGCGAGGAGCCTATCCCAACAGGAACCCTTCAGGCGGCAACTGGTTCGGTAGCCACTCTTTCACAATCCACGACTATTCAGTATCGCAACACTGGTCGAATACTGACTATCATTCCACAGGTGAACTCACGGGGGTTAGTGAATTTGCAAATTAAGGCCGAGGTCAGTGCGCGGGGGGACGATGTCAAAGTGGGGCAAGATTCGTTCCCGGCTTTTAACACTCAAGACGCGGAAACCACGGCAGTGGTTCAAGATGGCGAGACATTAGTGATCGGTGGCTTGATCGGTGAGCTGAAACGCAAGGGCCGGTCGGGCATCCCGTATCTGATGGACATCCCGGTTATCGGTCGATTTTTCGGAACGACGAGCGACGCCACCGATCGTACAGAATTGATCATGTTGATTACACCGAGGGTGATTCGTAGTCGCGATGAGTCTAAACAAGTTACCGCGGATTTCAAATCCGGCCTTGAGAAGGTTCGGGACGAGCTTGAACGGGTCGCCAAGGAGAGAGCCAGGCTCTTGCCGCCGCGGCCACTGCCGCCGTTGCCGGATCCGAACCAGTATTATCACTACGATCAGCAGCAGCCGGCACCGGCTACCCCGCCGGCTGGGCCGCGGGCTTCGTTGCCACCGGTGGCTGGCAACATCATGTTGTTCTCGAATGATCCAATCACCGGCCGGATGATGCCGCCGATGGCTGTGCCGCAAGCGTCAGAGCCAGTATGGCTGGCGCAGAATTATCCGATAGCTGCGCCGACGACTAACACCCAGCCAAAGCAAAGCGCCGCGCCGCCGCAACCGGAGCAGGTACTTTCATTTATTCAAGCTGCGCCAGTAGCCGCGCCGGCGATTCCAGTTAATCTAGTGCAGCAGCAAAAGCCCATGGCCGGCAGACGGACATGGACCGTGCAAGTTGCGGCCATCGCCGAGAGTGGCGCGGCCGAATCGTTAGCGCAGAAACTCCGCCGATTGGGTTACAATGCTTATGTGAAAATTACCCATGGCAACAACAAGGTTTGGCATCGGGTGCGCGTTGGTCAGGTGGAAAACCAAAAAGACGCCGCTGAACTGCGTAGAACCCTGACCACGCAAAAAGAATTCAAAGGCGCCTATATTGCTGTTTACTAGATTCCCGGCTTTCTTTGATTAGCCGCCCATGAGACAAGCTCATCGGGCGGTTTTTTTTTCCGCGCGTCAGCGCGCTGTCGATGAACCCAGGTAATCCCGGAGGAACGGTCATTGTCCGTGATTTTGTTCGCGCAATGCGCTTGGTTACGATTTAGCTAAACCCTAGACCATGGCTAAAACGGCGTTAAATATTCCGATTTTGATTCGAGGCGGCGGCGAGATGGCGAGCGGCATCGCGCACCGCTTGCATCAATGCCATATGAAAGTGCTGATCTGCGAGATCGCGGCGCCGACGACGGTGCGGCGCTCGGTGGCCTATGCAGATGCGGTCTTCAAAGGACGGCAGACGATCGAAGGCGTGGAGGCGATTAAAGTCGCGACGATTGCCGACGCCCAAGAAGCCTGGAGCCGCGGCGCGATTCCTCTGCTCATCGACCCGGACACCGTGCGCGGCAAAGTGCTTAAGCCTGTTGTGCTGATCGACGCGATCATGGCCAAGCGCGATAGTATCACGAAGTTGACCGATGCGCCGCTGGTGATTGGCGTCGGACCGGGATTTATCGCGGGTCAAAACGTCCACGCCGTCGTTGAGAGCAATCGCGGTTATCATCTTGGCCGGGTGATCTGGCAGGGCGGTGCCGAGCCGGATACCGGTGTGCCG
>JBGTCC010000725.1:0-2125 GCA_041749055.1 Thermodesulfobacteriota bacterium
GGCGAATCTGTTTATTGCATTGACTTTGAAGGGGAAACTCTACTAAATGGCGGCTACGGTCGGTGCCCACTTACACCTACTAAGAGAGCATGAAATTAAATAAGGAGATTTGGCTTGGCAACATCGATTGAAGCCCCCATGGTGGGCAAGGTGCTTAAAATAGAAAAACAGGTTGGCGAACGGGTCGAAGAAGACGATGTCGTCATTGTCATGGAAGCCATGAAGATGGAAATTCCCGTGGTGGCTCCGTCCGGTGGGGTAGTTAAAGAAATCAAAGTTTCTCCCGGCCAAGCCGTTGAAGCCGAGCAAGTTCTCGCCGTCATCGAATAGTCCCGAAAACCCGTTTCTTTCCCACAGCTTTCTTCGGTTAAGGAGTCTGCATGGATACCTGGACGTTCGGCTGGACCGTGGCATTGATCGGTATGGGCGGCACGATGCTCATCCTGTGGATCTTGAGCCTGTTCATACTAATCATCAAGAAAGTCTTTCCGTACCAGCCGCAAAAATAGCCGTTACGCATCGCAGAAAGGTCACTACCCTCCATGGAATCAGCGTTAGTTAGCGGCCTCCAGGGCCTGGTTGCCGGCATGGTCAGTCTCACTCTCGGCCAGGTCTTCATGATGGCCGTCGCCTGTACGCTGCTCTATCTCGGCATAGTCAGAGGCTACGAACCCCTGTTACTGGTGCCCATCGGCTTTGGCGCGATCATGGTCAACATCCCCTTGGCCGACATGATGGGCAAGGACGGTTTCCTGCGCTTTTTCTACGATGCCGGCGTGCTCACGGAAGTATTTCCGCTGCTCATTTTCATCGGCATCGGCGCCATGACCGACTTTCAGCCGTTGTTGCAGAATCCGAAAATTATCTTGCTCGGCGCGGCCGGCCAGTTTGGCATTTTCATCACCCTTCTGCTCGCGCTGGCGTTGGGCTTCGACAAGCTCGATGCTGTCGCCGTGGCGATCATCGGCGCCTGCGACGGACCGACGGCGATCTACGTGAGTTCGAAGTTCGCGCCGCATATGCTCGGTGCCGTGTCAGTAGCGGCTTACTCTTACATGGCGTTGGTGCCGTTGATTCAACCGCCGATCATGCGCGCCCTGACAACCGAGAAGGAACGGCAGATCGTCATGGGCGCGGCCAAGACCGCGCCGATTTCCAAAACCGCCAAGGTCGTGTTCCCCATCGTCGTGACGATCTTCGCGTCCATATTGGCGCCCAAAGGCGCCCCGCTGATCGCCACCATCATGCTCGGCAATCTGCTGCGCGAAAGCGGCTGCGTCGAACGGCTCAAAAGTTGTTCTGAGAACGAACTCACCAACATCGTCACGCTGCTGCTTGGCCTATGCATCGGCGCCACCATGGAAGCCGACAAGTTCTTGAAGGCGCAGACGCTCCTGGTCCTAATGCTCGGTTTCCTCGCCATTTGTCTCGACACCGCCGTCGGCGTTCTGTTCGGCAAAGCCATGTGCGCGCTGACCGGCGGGAAAATCAATCCATTGATCGGCGCCGCCGGCATCTCCGCGTTCCCGATGTCGGCCCGCGTCGTCCAAGCCCAAGGACAAAAATATAATAAGAAAAATTATCTGTTGATGCACGCCATGAGCGCCAACGCCGGCGGCCAGATCGGCTCGGTGATCGCCGCGGCGGTGATGCTTTCGGTATTGCAGGGAATGGGAATAGTCGGTGGATGATTAGGCGGTGCCTATGGCGAAATCGCGCGAAGAATTAGCAACAAAACTCGCCGATCTGGAACAAAAGCTTGCCGCCGGCGATCCCAAGACCGCGGCCAAATTACACGAGCAAGGCAATCTCACCGCCCGTGAGCGCATCGACAAACTGTTGGACCCCGGCACCTTCGTCGAAGAATTCATGCTCGCGGAAACTCCCTGCATGGACTTCGGCATGGCCGAACGCAAGCAACCCTCGGACGGTGTGGTTACCGGGTTTGGCAAAATCGACGGCCGCATGGTTTATGTTTATTCCCAAGATCGCTCGATAATGGCCGGTAGCGTCGGCGCCGCCCACGCCGAGAAAATCGCTTATGTAATTCAGACCGCGCGCAAAGTCGGCGTGCCGGTGATCGGCTTGAACGACTCCGCCGGCGCGCGTATTCAGGAAGGGCTCA
>JBGTCC010000726.1:0-5645 GCA_041749055.1 Thermodesulfobacteriota bacterium
TCTATGTCTGGTTCCAGGAGGATTTTGGCGGCGACGCCGAAGGGCTGATGGAGCACTGGCGAAAGTACGCCCATCCGCCGCTGGCCGGTGCCCTGGAGAAATACAAGGGTGGCTTGAGTCATGACTATGATTGGCGCTTGAATGGTGTCGATGCCAAGCCGTAAATGAATGCGTCCAGACGAAACTTATCGGGGCATAATCCAAGCTCGGGTTCGATGAACATCTCGGTTATCGTTCCAGTTCTTAACGAAGAGAAAAACATCGCCGCGACCCTTGAGGCGTTGCTCGCGCTGGCGCCATACGAAACAATTATCGTCGATGGCGGCAGCTCGGACCGCACCCGCGAGATTGCGGCACGATTCCAAGTAAAAGTTATTTCATCGGAGCGCGGCCGGGCGCGCCAGATGAATCGCGGTGCCGGTGCGGCGAGCGGCGATGTTTTGCTCTTTCTTCACGCCGACACCCGCTTGCCGCCTTCGGCACCGAGCGACATCAGCGCGGCCCTCGGCGATGCGCGCTACCTCGGCGGGCGCTTCGATATCGAGCTCGACGGCGCGCACTGGCTGTTGCCCCTGGTTGGCCGCATGATCAGCTATCGCTCGCGCATTTCTAAAGTAGGCACGGGCGACCAGGGGATTTTCGTGCGCCGCGCGGTGTTCGAGCGCATGCACGGGTTTGAGGAAATTCCGCTGATGGAAGACATCGCTTTTTGCCGCACGCTAAAGCGCCTGGGCGAAGTCGCTTGCTTGCGGAGCCGCGTGGTGACTTCGGCCCGACGCTGGGAAGTAGACGGTGTGTGGCGCACCATCGTGCGCATGTGGTCGCTTAAATTGCTCTATCTCGCCGGCGTTTCGCCGGCACGTCTAAAACAATTCTATGCCGATACGCGTTAACGCCCTCGCGGTCATGGCCAAGGCGCCGGTGGCGGGAACGGTGAAGACCCGCTTGGTGCCGCCGTTAACGCCTGAACAAGCGGCGGAGTTTTACCGCGCGCTGCTGCTCGATCAATTCGACCATCTGATAAATTTCGCCGGCGCCGACCGCTATGTGTTCTACGCGCCCGCTGACGCCGAAATGATCCTGCGCGATCTGGGCGGCGCCGATTACGCCTATCTGGCGCAACGAGGCGACGATCTCGGTACGCGCATGCAACAAGTGTTCGTCGATCTTTGGCGCTTGGGACACCGTAACATCGTGCTCATCGGCAGCGATTTGCCAGCGTTGCCGTTGGCGATACTTGACGAAGCGTTCACGCAATTGGCGCGCGCTGCACGGCGCGCGGTTTTCGGGCCGAGCCGCGACGGCGGTTATTATTTAGTCGGCATGAACGAGCCCACACCGGAGATATTCGAAAACATGACCTGGAGCCACGGCGCGGTGCTGGCGCAGACGCTGGCCAGGCTAAAGGCGCTGAACGTTGAGGCTCACCAACTGCCGCCTTGGTTCGACGTCGACACGCGCGCCGATCTCGAGGCGCTCGGTCGGCTCGATCCGGCGGCGAGGGCGCGGATAAAGTTGACGTTGACATTTCTCCGACGCTTGGGCGAGTTCTAGGCGCTATTCGCCGGGCGATGTTTGGATCCAACGCGGCGGCGGCATAAATTTTCACCCATTTTTGCGCCGCGCGCGTAGCAGCAGCTGGTCGATATGCTAGGATTAATAGAAGCTCCGATAAACGGCAGATGGGCGCATCTAGCGCATCTAGCGCATTTGGGGCGCCGGGCGGCCCAATCGACCGAGAGATAAAAAAATGGCTTACAAACCGATCGAGGACTACGGTATCATCGGCGACCTGCATTCCGTGGCGCTGGTCGGCATCGACGGCTCCATCGATTGGTGCTGCCTGCCGAATTTCGATTCACCGAGCGTTTTCGCTGCCTTGCTCGACGATCAAAAGGGCGGTTACTTCAAGATCGGCGCCGTAGGCGAGCCGCGCCGCAAACAACTTTATCTGCCTGAGACCAATGTGCTGATCACGCGCTTTTTCGGCGACGAAGGCATCGCCGAGATCACCGATTTCATGCCCATCGAGCCGCGCACGTTGCAAGGCAAGCGCGCCAATTACCATCAGATTATCCGCCGGGTCAGCACCGTGGCCGGCAACATGCACTTTCGCCTCGAGTGTTTTCCAGCCTTCGACTACGCCCGGGCGAGCCATGAGGCGCGCCTCTATCCTCAGGGCGCGGCGTTCGTCAGCGCGACGAACTCGGTGGGTCTGGTTTCCCACGTCCCCTTAGCGATAAAGGGTCGCGGCGTCGAGGCGGAGTTTACCCTGGCGCACGGCCAATCGACGACTTTTTATTTGCGCCAGGTCGATCAAGGCAGCGAGGCCAATCTGTTGATTCCCGAAGAGGGCGGCGAGGAGGCCTTTCGCCACACCGTCGACTTTTGGAAGAGCTGGCTCTCGCGTTGCCGCTACACCGGACGCTGGCGCGAGATGGTGCAGCGCTCGGCCCTGATCTTGAAGCTGCTCACTTACGAACCGACGGGAGCGATCGTCGCGGCGCCGACCACGAGCCTCCCCGAAGACATCGGCGGTGTGCGCAATTGGGATTACCGCTACTGCTGGATCCGCGACGCCAGCTTCACCATT
Source organism: Thermodesulfobacteriota bacterium (assembly GCA_041749055.1). GTDB lineage: Bacteria > Desulfobacterota > Binatia > UBA9968 > UBA9968 > DP-20. Next base: position 2,594 of record JBGTCC010000726.1, read on the forward strand.
TATGGCCTCATGCGCCTCGGCTTCAACCAGGAGGCGGAGCGCTTCATGGGTTGGCTCGAAAATCGCTGCCACGAGCTCGAACCCGACGGCTCGCTGCAGCCGTTCTACGGCATCGATGGCCGCCATGAACTGCCGGAGTTCGAACTCGATCACTTGGACGGCTACCGGGGCTCCAAGCCGGTGCGTATCGGCAACGATGCTTACCGACAATCACAGATCGATATTTACGGCGAGCTGCTCGATTCGGTTTATCTTTACAACAAATATGGCGCGCCGATTTCCTACGATTTGTGGCGCGAGCTGCAGCGCCAGTTAGAGCATGTCTGCAAGCACTGGCAGGAACCCGACGCCGGCATCTGGGAGATGCGCAGCGAGCCGCGCCACTACGTCTTTTCCAAGCTCATGTGCTGGGTGGCCTTAGATCGCGGCCTGCGATTGGCCGGCAAGAGAAGCTTCCCAGCGCCCTACGATCGCTGGCTAAAGACCCGCGACCAAATTTATTTGGAGATTATGGATCGCGGTTGGAGTCCAAGCGCAAAGTCGTTCGTTCTGGCTTACGATAGCGATGATTTGGACGCCGCCAATCTTTTGATGCCCCTGGTGTTTTTCGTTTCGCCGACCGATCCGCGCATGCTTCGCACCCTCGAGCGGACGCGGGAGCAACTCGCCCTCGACGGATTGGTGCATCGCTACAGCATGAACGGTACGGATTTGCTCGATGGGGTGAGCGGGCGCGAGGGCGCGTTTAGCATCTGCAGCTTCTGGCTGGTCGAGGCGCTAACCCGCTCCGGCCAAATCGAAGAGGCGCGCTTGCTGTTCGAAAAGATGCTTGGCTATGCGAATCACGTGGGCCTTTATGCCGAGGAAATCAGCCACCAGGGCGAAGCGATGGGCAACTTTCCGCAGGCCTTTACGCATCTCGGCCTGATCAGCGCAGCTTTCAACCTTGATCGTGTGCTTAGCGGTGGAAAGTGCTAAGATAATCGTCGCCTGGCCAGCAGCGCCGTTGCGCGGCATCCGAGAGTCATTATTTTTACCGTGGAGATTATTAAAATATGAGTGAATCGATCGATCAGTTGTGCATCAACACGATCCGCACCTTGTCCATGGACGCGGTGCAGCAAGCGAACTCGGGCCACCCTGGCACGCCGATGTCGATGGCGCCGGTGATGTACGGCTTGTGGCAGCGCCATTTAAAATATGATCCCGCCGATCCGCTGTGGCCCAATCGCGACCGCTTCGTGCTGTCCATCGGCCATGCCTCGATGCTGCTCTATTCGACGTTGTATTTGGCCGGCGTGCGCGCGCTGGATTCGCGTCATCAGGTGCTGGGTCAGCCGACGCTGACCCTCGACGATTTAAAAAACTTTCGCCAGCTCGACAGTAAGACGCCCGGCCATCCGGAGTTCGGCCTCACTGCCGGTGTCGAGACCACCACCGGGCCGCTCGGCCAAGGCGTGGCTAACAGTGTCGGCATGGCGATAGCGTCGAACTGGCTCGGCAGCTATTTCAACCGTCCCGGCTTCGAGCTGTTCGATTACGCTGTCTACGCGCTCTGCGGCGACGGCGACATGATGGAAGGGATCAGCAGCGAAGCGGCGTCTCTCGCCGGCCATTTGAAACTAGGCAATCTTTGCTGGATTTACGACAGCAACCGGATCTCCATCGAAGGCAGCACCAGCTTGGCGCTGTCGGAAGACGTCGGCAAGCGTTTCGAGGCCTATGGCTGGAACGTTTTACATGTCGCCGATGCCAATGACCAAGCGGCTCTCGATGGGGCGCTGGAAAACTTCCGCCAGTGTAGCGACCGGCCGACGTTTATCGTGATGGAGAGCCATATCGCCTTCGGCGCCCCCACCAAGCAGGACACCGCCGCCGCTCATGGCGAGCCGCTGGGCGATGGCGAGATCAAACTGACCAAGAAAAACTATGGCTGGCCGGAGGATGAGAAGTTTCTCGTTCCCGAGGGGGTCCAGGAGAATTTCCATCGGGTTCTCGGCAAACGCGGCCGCGCGCTGCGCGATCAGTGGACCGGGATGTTTGCCGAATACCAGAAAAAATACCCCGAACTCGCCGAGCAATTGGCGACACTGCAGCGGCGCGAACTGCCGGCGGGCTGGGACAAGGAATTGAGCGAATATCCGGCCGATCCAAAGGGCCAAGCGACCCGTGATTCTTCCGGCAAAGTTTTGAATGCCATCGCCAAGCACGTTCCTTGGTTGATGGGCGGCTCCGCCGATCTTGCGCCATCGACTAAGACGCGACTCACTTTCGACGGCGCCGGTGATTTTGCCGCCGGCAGTTTCGGCGCGCGCAATTTTCACTTCGGCGTGCGCGAGCATGTGATGGCGGCGATCGTCAACGGCATGTCGCTTTGCGGTATTCGCGCTTACGGTTCCGGATTCCTCATTTTCAGCGATTACGCTCGACCGGCGATCCGGCTCGGAGCGATTATGGAGATTCCCGCGATTCACGTTTTCACCCATGACTCCATCGGCGTCGGTGAAGACGGTCCGACACATCAGCCGGTGGAGCAGCTGGCGTCGCTACGGGCGATTCCGGGTCTGATTACGCTTCGCCCCGGCGATGCTAACGAAGTGGTCGAGGCATGGCGCGTGATCATGCAGTTGAAGCATGAACCGGTGGCGCTGGCGTTGACCCGCCAGGCGCTGCCGACATTGGACCGGACCAAGTACGGCGCCGCCGCAGGCTTGGCCAAAGGTGCTTACAATTTGGCCGACGCCGACGGCGCCAAGCCGCAGGTGATCCTGATCGGCACCGGCAGCGAAGTTTATTTGTGCATCGAAGCCTACGAGCAGTTGAAGAAAAACGGCATCCAAGCGCGCGTCGTCAGCATGCCGTCTTGGGAATTGTTCGAGCACCAGAGCAAGGCATATCGCGAGCAGGTGCTGCCGGAATCGATAACGGCGCGCGTCGCCGTCGAGCAAGGTGTGACTTTTGGCTGGGCGCAATATGTCGGCTCCACCGGCGCGGTGATCGGCATGAAGGGTTTCGGCGCGTCCGCGCCGTTTCCCCAATTACAAAAAAAATT
>JBGTCC010000727.1:0-4871 GCA_041749055.1 Thermodesulfobacteriota bacterium
GTCGCCGAAGAAAAAGGCTTTTTCAAAGCCGAGGGACTGAACGCCATCGTCGTCATCATGCAAAACCAGGTGGTGGTCAACGGCGTGCTCAGCCGCCATGTCGACTACGGCGGCACGTTTTCTAACTTTATCGGCGCGGCGATGTCGGGTGCGCCTGTGCGCATCGTTATGTCGGTGATGGACGGCGCGGATCACTTTTTAGTTACCAGCCCGAATATCAAACGCGTCGAAGATCTCAGAGGCAAGACCTTCGGCATCAGCAGCTTCGGCGGCACGCCGCACAGCGAAGCCATCGCGATCTTGAAAAAATATAACCTGAATCCCGAAAAAGACGTGACGTTTATGCAAGTGGGCGGCAGCTCGGCGCGCTACACGGCGCTGGAGAGCGGCTCGATTCAAGCAGCCATGATCGTGCCGCCGTTCAATCATCTCGCCAAGAAGCGCGGCTTCAATCAGCTTCTAGGATTCAATGACATCATGAGCATGCCCGTCGGCGGCCTGGCGGTGCACACGCAAAAGATGAAAGAGAAGCCCGACGAGATCGTCAAGATGATCCGCGCCTTGATCAAGAGCCTGGAATTCATCCGCACGCGCAAAGCCGACATCCTCGCGATAATCGACAAGCAATGGGGCATTAAAGAAGCCGACGTCCGCGAAGACATGTACCGGGAAATGGTCGGCCTGTTCAGCCGCACCGGCATCGGCTCCGACGAAGCCATGCGCAACGTGATCAAGCTGGTGCGCGAAACCCGCAAAAACGCGCCGGAGGTCGGCATCGCCGATGTGGCGGATTGGAGTTTTGCGCGTAAAGCGCAGTGAAGCCAGAATCGTTTCAGGTTGCGAGTACCGGGTTTCAGGTTAACTCGAAACCGGCCGCGTCAGCCGCCAAGTTTTTTAAAAAAGCCTTCCTTGTCCAACTCGTCCATTAACGATTGATCGACAAATTCTTCCGCCTTGCGATTTTTGAAGTCGGGGTTTTGCTCGGCGTAGAAATTGATCGTATCGCGCACGCCGCTCATGTTGACCCGCGGCGGAAATGAAAAACGCGGCGCGAAGTAGTCGTACGTCGAGCGTACCGTCTCGGGATCTTCGATCCGCATGCGGTGGGCAAAAACCTTCATGGTTCTCTCGCGATCGGTCTTGATCGTATGGATCGCTTCGGCGTACGCGCGCAGAAATCGTTTCACCCGGTCACGATTTTCCCTGAGTGAGCTGCCTTTCACGTATAAGGAAGATTGGGTGAAGTTACTGCTCATATCGCCCATGTCGGCCAACACTCGATAGCCGGCTTTGACCGCGATCGTCAGATGCGGCGGCGAGAGAATCGTCGCATCCATGCGCCCCGCCATCAGCGAACCCAAGCGCGTCGGCGCGTCGCCGCCGATGACGACTTGAATATCGGCGAGTTTCAAACCCCACTCTTTGAGCGCGAGTTGCAGGGCGAGATCGTTGGAACCGCCGTAGTTGAGGATATTGACCCGCTTGCCGCGCAAATCGTTGGGCGAGCGAATATCGGGCCGGACGACGAAAGCGTAGGGGAATTTGTTGTAAGACGCCGCGATGACTTTTATCTCCGTGCCTCTGACCGCGGCCGCCAGCGCGCCAGTCGCCGACCCGGTGGCAAAATGCGTGCTGTTACCCAGTAGCGCGGCGACGGAGCGGGCCGCGCCAGTAATCATGATGACTTCGACATCGAGCCCGTGTTTTTCAAAGATCTTTAAATCCTTGGCAATCCAAGTCGCGCTTTGAAAACCGGCGTGACCGCCGTAATCGGCGATCAGTTTTTCAGCCGCCGCTGCGGTTTCATGCTGACCGAGACAAAGACCCATCAGACCGAGCACAAAACCTTTGCTTAATTTCATTTACGCTCCCTTCGACTCGCGGAATAATAGGTTTTTGCCCCCCTGCGGTCAAGATACTCATGCGCATTACTTGACAGCTCCACGCCGCTGAAATATCTCTCCAAAGAACTAGAAAGGAACCCGTCTATGAGCATCAAAGGAAAGACCGCAGTGGTTGGCATCGGCGAAACCCCGACGGATCGGCTCGGCGGCAAGCCCGGCGAGTCGCGCAAATCGACCGCCGAATATCTCGCCTGGGCGGCGCGCCTGGCGATTGAAGACGCCGGCTTAACTAAGAAAGATTTCGACGGCCAGGGTTTGGCGGCAATCTACACAACCAATCATTCACAGCCCTTCTGGCCCGAAGAAGTGGCGGCGATACTCGGCATCGCACCGGGAGTATCCCTCGCCGGCGGCAACGGCGGCGCCAGCTCGGTGTCACTGTTGGGCCATGCCGCTGCGTCGATCTCTTCCGGACTTTGCGATTTAGTTCTGGTCATCGCCGCAGCCGCGCCGTTCAGCGAACGCGGCGGTCATCGCGGCGCCCACGGCGACACCCGCGACTTCGAAATGCCCTTTGGCGTCATGGGACCCAATTGTAAGATTTCTTTCGTCATGAGCCGCTACATGCATGAGTCGGGCATGACCGACGACCATTTCGGCAAAGTCGCCGTCACCGGCCGCTATCATGCTTCGCTCAATCCCAATGCTTATTTGAGAAAGCCGATCACCGTCGACGATTATAAAAAATCCCGCATGATCTCCGACCCGATCCGACTGTTCGACTGCGTCATGCCGGCCAACGGCGGCAAGGCTTACATCATGGCGTCCGCCGAGCGGGCTAAGACAATGCGCAAGCCGCCTGTCTATCTGCTCGGTTGGGGCGAGTGCAACAACGCCAGCTACGGGCCGCGTTATCGGGCCAATCCATTAATCACCGGCATCACCGAGTCCGGCAAGCGCGCCTTCGCCATGTCGGGAGTCGCCCACAAAGATATTCGCTGTTTGAATCTCTACGATGACTATATTCCGGTGGTCATGATTCAAATCGAGGATCTCGGCTTCTGCGGCCGCAATGACAAAGCCTTCTTCGAGAAAACCGATTTCACCTTCAAAGGCGACCTGCCGATCCAAACCAGCGGCGGCATGATCAACTGCGGCCAGCCGTCGACCACCGGCGGCATGCTCCATGTCATCGAAACCGTCCGGCAGATCCGCGGCGAAGGCGGCGAGCGCCAGGTGCCGAATATCAAGTTCGGTATCAGCACCGGAGTCGGAGCGGTTAACTACGGCAAGAATTTCGGCTGCACCGCCGCCGCGATCTTAGGTAGTCAATCCTAACGACTAGGAAAATGACAAATCCCTTTCACCACGAAGGACACGAAGAGCACGAAGTTCGGAAAAATGTTGTTCCGAAACCTTCGTGTCCTTCGTGATCTTCGTGGTGAAAATATTCCCGCGCACCATGTAGGAGAATCCAATGGCAGAAGAAAAAGCATTCAAGAAACCGCTCCCCGAAGTCACCCCGGTCAACCAACCTTTCTGGGATGGCGCCAAAGCCGGCAAATTGATGATGCAAAAATGCGCCAACTGCTCGACCTGGGTCTTCCCGCCGCGTCCCGTATGCGGCGATTGCGCCAGCGAAAAGCTCGACTGGGTGGAGGTGAGCGGCAATGGCAAAGTCTTTTGCTTCACGATCATTCGTGAAGTCGTCGGCACCGCGCTGCGCGGTTTCGCTCCCGACATCCCCTACGTCACCGCCTGGGTCGACCTCGACGACGGCCCGCGCCTGTGCAGCAACGTCATCGGCTGCCCCATCGAGCAAGTGAAGATCGACATGCCGGTGCAGACCGTCTTCGAGGATTCCGGGGAAGGCATCACTCTGCCGAAGTTCAAACCCGCGGGCTGACTGCGGAACTTGAGTTCAAAACGTTGAAGCCGTTCAAGTAGGTCAAATGTTCCGAGCCGAGATCGCAAAGCGATCGGTTGAACGGAGCGCCGCGGTTCAACGATTTGAACCTTTTGAACGTCCTAGGAGCTTTCTACCGCCCCGCTATCACCGCGATACCCCCCACGAGCAACACCACACCGATCACCACGTAGCGGTTGATTTTTTCTTCGCCGCGCAGAAACATCGCGGTGAGGCCGATGGCTAAGAGCGGCGTGGTATTGATTAGCGGCGCGATGACGGAGATTTGACCGCCGTTGAGCGCGATGAAGTTGCACAACTGGCCGACCAGCGCGAACACCGCGGCGCCGCCAAAATAGGGCAAACATTGGCGCGGGACTTTGATCGAACTCTTATTTCCGGAAAACAACACCGAGCCGAACAGACATAAGAGCGAGGTTACCGTCGAGATCGTCGCCGCGATGATCGGCTCGTTAGTGGTATTAAGCCCCATCTTGCGAATATTCTGCGACACCGATGCGAGCATCGCTGCGCCCAACGGAAACAAGAGGTCGAGGGAGCGCCACTCCGCTTCCCCCACCCGCTTGTAAGAGACCAGCCAGGTGCCGGCCACGGTCAAGATTCCGCCAATATAAACGATCAAGCCGGGCCGGTCATGGAAAAGAAAAAAGGCGATCGCAACGGAAAAAAACGGCGAGGTGCCGCGAATCGGTCCGGCGCGCGAGACGCCGAGACGGACGATACCCATGTAGAACATCACCCGCACCATCGCCGGCTGGAGGATGCCGCTCGCGACGAAGAACAAATTCGCCGGCTGAAAAATCTTTTCGAGAGGGTATTGAATAAAAACGTAGGGAACGAGAATCGCGACGTTGACCGCGAAGCTGATTAGCGCCGCCGTCGAAGGATTGGAAAACGCCGTGCCCTTGCGCACAAGAATCGAATCCACCGCCCAAGCCGCCGCCGAAATGATTGCCCAAAGCTCGCTGCTCATGCCTACCTAATTGAAATCTCTTGCCGACGTCCGGGATATAGCACAGCCGCCACGGCCAAGATATAAGCGTCCGGCGGCGAATTAGTTGTATTCAAATTTGCCTCAATATATGTTGACGCACAGTTGT
>JBGTCC010000728.1:0-6422 GCA_041749055.1 Thermodesulfobacteriota bacterium
GCAATGTGGTTCCGGTGGTCGATCTCGGCCTCAAATTTGGCATCACCGCCAGCCCGGTCACCGATCGCACCTGCATCGTCATCGTCGAAGTGAATATCAACGAATTCCGTACCGTCATGGGAGTGGTTGCCGACTCCGTCAGCCAAGTGATCAGCATGACTGACAATAACATATTGCCGGCGCCGGCGTTTGGCACCCATGTGCGCATCGACTATTTGCGCGGCATGGGAAAATCCGGCGACAAATTCGTCTTGGTCCTGGACATCGATAAGGTTTTGAGCGCCGACGACCTAGCGCCGCCGTCAGTGGACACGAACTCGTTGGCAGAAACGCCGGTCTCTTTCCCATGCAGCCAATAACCCACAATCTTAAAACCAAGGTGGCGCTGGCGATCGGCGCGATTCTCGTGGGCGTCTTGGGCGCCGGCGCATGGATCAACATTTCGATCTTTACCGCCGAATATCTCCAATGGCAGGAAGCGCGCTTGACGGTGCTTGTCCAGCCGTTGAAAGTTCGCGTCACGGATCTGTTATCCCAGGTTGGCTATAACCCTAACGTCTTCATCGTTTTAAAAGGCGATGTCGTGGCGCTCCTGAAAAACAACCCTGAAATCGCCCATGTCGCCATTTATGATCGAGACGGCAACTTAACGTTCCACAGCGACGCCAATGAAGAAAAAAAACTGGGAGTACAGGGGAAAATCAAGACATCGATAACGCGGCGACCCAAACCCAGTCTGACATTTGCGATTGCGGATGACTACTACTTTTTACATCCGGTGATTCACCAAAAGGCAACCCTGTACATCTCGCTGGTTTCCCGGGACGAGATCATTCGGGCCGCGCAGCGCCGCATGACCGGACTCTTCGTTGTCCTGGCGCTGGTATCGCTGGCGGTTTCCGCGGTCGGGGTGTTCCTGATCCTGAAAAAATTGGTCACCGCACCGATCGGCAACTTGGTATCGCTGGTGCAAACCGTCGCGCAAGGCGATCTCAGCCAGACCGTCACAGTGCAAGGCGAGGATGAAATCGGCAAAATGCAATTGGCATGCGCCGACATGGTCAGCCAGCTGAGGGCGATGGTGCAATCGGTGAAGTCCGCTACGGATGAGATATCCTCGGCCTCTACCCAAGTCGCATCGTCGTCACAGTTGCTATCACAGGGAGCCAGCGAGCAAGCCGCATCGGTGCAGGAAACCAGCGCCAGTCTCGAACAGATGAGCGCCTCGATCACCCAGAACGCTGACAACAGCAAACAGATGGAACGCATGGCCCTCAATGGCGCCTTTGAAATCGCTCAGTCCAGCCAGGCCGTCGCCGACTCCGTTGAAGCGATGAAAACCATCGCTGCTAAAACCACCGTCATCGAGGAAATCGCCTATCAAACTAACCTGCTGGCTCTCATCGCCGCCATCGACGCGGCCCGTGCTGGCGAGCATGGCACGGGCTTTGCCGTGGTCGCCGCCGAAGTTAGAAGTCTCGCCGAACGCAGCCAGAACGCCGCCCAGGAGATCAACGCCCTGACCGTTTCCAGCGTACGCGTCGCCGAACGGTCGGCAGCGGTACTGAGCGATTTGGTTCCGTCGATAAGAATGACCGCCGAGTTGGTCCAGGAAGTCACCACCGCTTCGCGAGAGCAATCTGCCGGCGTGTCTCAAGTCAACAAGGCGATAAACCAGATGGATCAGATCACCCAGCGAAACGCGGCCGCCGCCGAAGAACTCGCCAGCACCGCGGAACAGATGGCCGAGCAAGCGACAAGTCTGCAGCGGCTGTTGAGCGCGTTCAAAATCGCCACATCAACTGGCGATGGCAGCGGACCTGGCTTGGCCCAGGCGACTCAATGGTCACACAAACCGGGAGGACATCCGCCAACGCCCGCGCGCCAGAATCCTGCGGGCATCGTCGGCACGAGCAACGACGACCCAGCAGCCTCGGCCCGCGATCGATCATCCAAACCGTTGGGTTGGAAAACCCATTTGTCAGCCAATGGCGGCGCACCCAGACGCCCCCAGGCGGGAAGCGACTCATAACCATGCTACGCATGTTACAAAGACAAATTACCATCAGGAAAAAGTTTTATCTGCTGTCCGGCTTTTTCGCGCTCGGCTACGCGGTTTGCGGCGCGCTCGCTGCGCGCGGCGCAACCGTCAATCTCATAATTGGATCTGGCGTGGCGTTGACGATATTGAACTGCCTGGCCGCTTGGTATTTAGCCGACAGTATCGCCCGGCCGCTGCTTAATTTCGCCGATCGCTTCAATAACCACAATCATGGCAAGTCGGGTCTGCTCCGATGGAACAAAGCCATCGACCGTGGCGACGAGCTCGGTGAGGTGGCGCGCGCTTACAACACCTTTACCGACAGTCTCCAGGAATCCATCGAGTCGGTGATCACGACGGCGGATGCCTTGTCGATGGCTTCGAGCGGAATCGCCGCCTCCGCTCAAAGTTTGACGCAGACGACCGGTGAGCAGGCTGCGGCGGTGCAAGAAACCACCGCGAGCCTGGAGGAAATGAACGCTTCGATCAATCAGAACGCGGAAAACTCCCGCCTGATGGAACAGATGGCCCTCAAAGGAGTTCAGGAAATCGATGCCAGCAGCCAAGCCGCCGTCGAGTCGATGCACGCCATGAAAACCATCGCCGAGAAAATTTCCATTGTCGAGGAAATCGCTTACCAGACCAATCTTTTGGCCCTCAACGCCGCCATTGAGGCGGCGCGTGCCGGCGACCATGGCCGAGGCTTCGCCGTGGTCGCCAGCGAAGTCAGGAAACTCGCCGAACGAAGCCAGATTGCCGCCGGCGATATCAGCGCGCTCACGTCAGCGAGTGTGCGCGTCGCCGAACGTTCTGGAGAGGCATTAAAAGCGCTCGTACCGTCGATCCGCAAGACCGCGGAGTTGGTGCAAGAGGTGGCCACGGCATCGAGAGAACAGGCCAGCGGTGTGGCCCAAGTCAACAGTGCCATGATTCAAGTCGACAGAGTAACCCAGCGCAACGCGGCGCAGGCGGAGGATCTTGCCAACACCGCCGATCAAACCGCCGTCCATGCTGACAACCTCCAACTGCTCATGAGCGTCTTTAGAACCAGCAAGTCCGAACCCGACAGCGCGGGCTCAACTGCGACCGATACCGCTTCCCGGACCCATGGCGCGCAGCCGCGGGGTAGCAGCCGCGCCGGCCAAGGCCAATCGCACCTTGACCGTCAATCCTCGGCGCGAAGCGAGGCAGACAGCGCGGCGCGAGGGTCGCGTTTGAAGCCCTCTCAGTGGCCCAATGAGCTGTGAAAGACCTCAGAGACCGTCAATTCGTTAACAAGACAACTCTATGCACTATTTCAAATTCAATCAGATCCGCGAACGGCGCAAGAGTAGCCTGGTGTTTCGTTTCAGCCTGGTAGCCGGCTTGGCCTTAATGGTGGTCGGCGTCATTTCGACGTTTGTGACCAGTTACATCGAGCGCCAAGCCCTACTAGCGGACATAGAGAAACAGGCCGCGCGCACGGCCGACCTTTTAGCACACAACATCGCCAGCTCGATGTTCACGTTCAATCAGGACAACATCAACGGGACAGTTGCGGCCTTCGGCAACGATCTGACAATTAAATACATCGAGGTTAAAGACAGCTCTGGAAAGATCAACACCTTCCGTGGGGAGAAAAATGACCTGACGGCCACGCTAGCCGTCACCCGCCCGGTGTTTTTTAATAGTAAGGAATCTGTTGGCTCCGTTACCCTGTGGATCTCGACGGCATCGGTGGACAACGCCTTAAGCCGAAACTGGTGGAACATCATCCTGCGCCAAGCGATCGGCCTGATCTTTCTTTTCGCCGTGATCCGGTTCTTCATGCGCCGCGAGATTTTGCGTCCCTTGTCGTCGGTCGCCGACCGCCTAAAAGAGATCGCCCAGGGCGACGGCGACTTGACCAAACGCATCGACTATAGCGCGAACGACGAGATCGGCGACGTCGCGCGCTCATTCAATCAATTTGTCGATAAGCTCACCCCCGTCATCACCCAAGTGCGTAATTCGGCGAATGCCGTGGCGGCCGCTTCCAATCAACTTTCGTCCTCGGCGGAAGAACTGGCACGGGGCACCAGCGAGCAAGCCGCCGCAGTGCAAGAAACTACTTCAAGCCTGGAGCAAATGAATGCCTCGATTAGCCAGAACGCGGATCACAGCCGGCAGATGGCACAGATGGCCCTAACCGGCGCCAAGAGTGTCGAAGAATCGGGCCAGGCGGTTTTGGAATCCGTCGATGCCATGCAGACCATCGCAGAGAAGATTACGATTATTGAAGAGATTGCTTACCAGACCAACCTGCTCGCCCTCAACGCAGCCATCGAAGCGGCCCGCGCCGGAGAACATGGCAAAGGCTTTGCCGTGGTCGCCGCAGAAGTCAGAAAGCTCGCCGAACGCAGTCAAGCGGCAGCGCAAACCATCGGTTCATTGACGATCTCCAGTCTTAAAGTGGCGGAACATTCCGGCGCTCTGCTGAAAAATCTCGTTCCAGCCATTCGCAAAACCGCCGACTTGGTTCAAGAAGTAACGACTACCTCGCGCGAGCAAAGCGCCGGTGTCAATCAAGTCAACCGTGCGATGACCCAAGTCGATCAAGTGACCCAAAAGAACGCCGCGGCTGCCGAAGAACTATCGGGTACAGCCGGACTACTCACGGCTCAGGCGCAAGAACTACAGAAGCTCATGAGTTCGTTCCGCATCTACACTGAGGCAACCGGGACGGTGAATTGGGCGCAGCCCGCGGCGCCCCAACCCAAACCCAGCGGGTTATACCGCCCAATGAAAAATCCTCCACGGCGCGCACCCTCGAACAATGCCGCTGCGGGCAATGGACGGCACCAGCTAGATCAAGACAAGGATCGAAATTACCAACGATTCTAAGGGAGCTGCGACTCAGACGACGGCGCCAAAGAAGAAGATTGAATAACGGAGAGATTCCCTGAAGATCCTGGGCGAAACCGACTGTCGCTTACACCCAGGGCCGATGGCTGCCGGGGCAATCGAAAATGCCGAGAATTATCGACGACGACGTGCGCGACAACGGCATCAGTGTTTACTAGCAAACATGACCATGAAACAGCCCATGCTAGCGCCGACTCAATCGACAGCCGGTCAGGCTATCCGTCCGGTGAGCGATCATGAGTTCGCGCTGTTCCAAAAGTTGATTTACAGCAAAGCGGGAATCCATCTCGCGCCGGCAAAAAAAGCCTTGCTGGAGGCGCGTCTGACACGGCGCTTGCGCGAATTGGGCCTGCATTCGTTTGCGGCCTACTACCAGAAAGTCCTGGCCGTCGACGACGATGAAGAGCTGGTCGTCCTACTTGACCGTATCGCAACTAACGAGACTCATTTCTTTCGCGAGCCCAAGCAGTTCGAGTTCCTCGATAATCAAATCATTTCCGAGTGGCAGTCGGAGGGTCATGCCGCCAGCGGCAGGCGCAGCATCCGGGTCTGGAGCGCCGCCTGTTCGACCGGCGAGGAGCCCTACTCCATCGCCATGATGTTGTCGGATCACTTTGCTCCTGGCTCGGGTTGGGACTTTGACATCCTCGCAACAGATTTATCGACCCGCGTGCTCGCCGCCGCCTCCGCCGCAGTTTGGCCGGTCGCCAAAGCGAGTGAGATCCCCAATAGCTATCTAAAAAAATACATGTTGAAAGGCATCGGCGAACAGGAAGGCAAAATGAAAGCGGGCCCCGAGATACGCTCGGTCATTCGCTTCGAACGGCTCAATTTGAACGACGATCATTATCCGGTCGAAGGCAATTTCGATTTGATCTTTTGCCGCAATGTCTTGATCTATTTCGACACCCGGGCTCGCGCTGGAGCGATCGCGCGCCTGATCGACCACCTCGCGCCCAACGGCTATCTGTTCGTCGGCCATGCCGAAAGTTTGCATAGCGTCACCGACCGGGTGCGCTATGTTTTACCGACGATTTACAGCAACTGCAGTCAACCGCAACTGGCCGTAAAGCCGCAACGTCATGGAGCGAAATCAACCCGATGAGTCTCGGCGAACGCGGTCCATTGAATATCTTGGTCGTCGACGATTCCGCCGTTGTCCGCGAGGTTATGACCGCGGTCTTGGCGCAAGAGCCCGGCTTTAACGTGACCGTCGCCGGCGATCCGTTTATCGCCATGGGTAAGATGAAGCAAAATCGGCCGGACGTCATAGTTCTCGATCTCGAGATGCCGCGCATGGACGGCCTGACATTTTTGCGCAAGATCATCCGCGAAGATCCCATTCCCGTAGTCATCTGTTCGGCGTTGACAGGACCCGACACCAGCATCGGCCTGCAAGCGCTCGCGGAAGGCGCCGTCGACGTCGTCACCAAACCGCGCTTAGGCGTCCGTGACTTTCTCCACGAATCGGCGGTGGTATTAATCGATGCCGTGCGCG
>JBGTCC010000729.1:0-3878 GCA_041749055.1 Thermodesulfobacteriota bacterium
GGAATCGCAGGCTCGTCGCAGCTCCTCCGCCGAATCGAGTTCGCTTTACTACGGACCGACTTTTCGCCTCCGGTTGCTCTCCACCTCGCTTCACAGCGACGCAGTTACCTTCGACTTCGGAGTTTGTGGCATACTCCGACCCGGACTTTCACCGTGCTGATGTAGCGCCCTCACGGGCGCACGATGCCCGCGTACGCGGGCATGACAGGACTTCGCGTCGCCTACGAGGGATTTCAACGATCTCCGAGTGCGACCTTGTCTCAAGACTGTCGTCCCGAGCGAAGCGAGGGATTTCGACTTAAAGCCGGCGAACTTTATCGTGGCGCCGTCCCATACTTCGAATCTAACTGGCGCAGTAGCAATTCCACCGCCGCATGGCTAGCGTCCTTCGGCAGCTTCTTCAATTCGCCGATCAAGATTGCCAAATCGCCGACCTTCTCGGCCAGAGCGACGATGGCGTCAAAGTAGCGATAGTAGGCCAGGTCATGGCTCAGCTTGGCTTCCAGCACCGTGCCGCCATGTTGATCGCGGGTCTGACGTTCGAATTGGCGCTGATAATTCGGATGGTCCGCCAGTCGTTTGAGAATTTGCTGTTTGGCGTCGTCGACCCTGGCCGTGGCGAAAATCCCCTGCGCTTCCTCGACGAGTGCGACAAGTTCTGCCGACACTCTGCGTTCGTCGGCCAGCGACACCAAGGCGTTTTGCAGATTTATTTCGTCGCCCTTGTGGCGCAAGTAATCGATCACCGCCAGAGATCCGAGCGGCGTGACGATCGCCTCCTCGATCTCCCAGGGCAAGGCGAAATTGACATCGCCATGCAGGTCTTCATGGAAAATCACTTTCGCCCGCCGCACCAACGCCTCTTCGGCGAAGCCTGCGGTGGCCACCGAGCGCGCATCGGCGAATTCACTGCCTTGACGGTAATAAACGCTGTAGCCGTCGACGCGGTAGACTTGCTCGACCTTGGACGCTTCTTTCTCGACATTGAGACCCACGGCCAAGCGAATATCCACCGGCCCACGCAGGGCCAAGGTCCCTTCGCGCTGCATCCACAACCATAGCATCGACAGCGACGCGCCGCCCTGGGAGGTTCGGCGCAGGGCGTCCGTGGGTTCGATGCCAAGAGTTTTGCCGAAGGCTTTGACCTCATCGATCAGACCGGCGGTTTGGCGCAGGCGCACAGTGTCGCCGGCAGGCGCAATGACGGAGCAAGACGATAACATTACCAAAAGAACCATCGCGCCAGCGAGCTGACCCAGAATAGTGAGATCGCCGCGCCGGTGCATTGAAAACGCGCCATGCTTCGACACGCTCAGCATGAGCGGAATAATAACTACCATTTCAAACCCCTCCCGTTCGTCCCGAGCTTGTCGAAGGACTTCGAGAAGGTATTTCACCTGCTTGTTGCGAATTTCTACGACGCGAATAGCGAAGCGATCGGCGCCGTGTGCGGGATCTGCCCGACATCGACGAGCAACTGCATTTCCGCTTGAGCGAGCCTTTGTTCTTTTTCGGTGAAGGTGAACTCGATGCGCGGGTAGCGCGCCGAAGCCAGCAGCGCTTCTCGGTCGCCTTCATAGCGCGACAAAAACACGTCGGCGACCTCTTCGAGATGCGCTTCACTATAAGCGAAGGACTCACGGAAAGCTCTCAGCAAGATATCCTTGATGCCGGGATGGTCGCGCAGCAGATCTTCCCGCGCCGCCACCATATGCTTGATCATCTCGTCGAAACCGGTGAGCTTTTGCCAAGCCTCGCCGTCCGTGTAAAGACAGCTCACACCGGGCGCGACCGCGCCGCGAAAAAAAAACTGGTCGAGCAAAACAACCGCGTCCGCCTTACCGCTCTGCAACACGCCAAGAAGCTTTTCCTGCGGATAACCTTCCCAGCGCAGCGTGTCATCGTCGAGGCCGTAGGCCCGGCGCAAGAGATATTTGTGAATCGCGTGCATGCCTTGATGGGTCGCGATCAGCCGGCCTGCGAGATCCTTCGGCGTCTTCACCGGGCCATCGGCGAGCACGAAGACGCCGTTGCCCTTCATGGTCGACTTCCACTCGGTGGCGAGGCCTAGGATCGGCGCGCCCTGCAACTTGCGTCGGAGAAAATTCGGCAGATAAAGATTGGCCGCCTGCACGTCGCCATTAATCAGCGCGTCCTCCTGCTCTTTGCTCGGCGGATCGGGCAGCTCGATGACTTTCATGTTGATGCCGTCCGCCTTCACCTTGCCAATAGCTAAGGCGAAATAGGTGCGAAACATGCAGAAGCGATTACGGTAGTGGGCAAATATAATGTCCATGTAAAACTCCAAGGTAAACGTATGAATTTAAAAGGCAAAAATTCAGATTTTGCCTTTTACCTTTTTACTTTTGCCTTAAGGTCGCTTAGCGACCTGTTCTTTCTTCCGATTACAAATATCCAACGCCGCCATGGCATAGACTTTCGTGCAGTTCACCATGTTCGAGATGCCCACGCCGCGGCGCACGCCGGTGGGCGAATCCCACTCCTCCCCCGCCTTGGTTTCGGTCGGATCGACTAAATGCGTGCCGAAGCCGGGACCGTAGGTGATCGCCGGCACGCCGTACTGGGCGATGCGCGAACCGTCGCTGGTGATGCCGTAGCGAATCGGCTTGGCGTAGGGCACCGGCCCTTTGAACACCGTCCGGTGCGCCCCCTCCATCACTTTCACCAAGGGTTCGCTTTTTGAGATCTCGTAGCCGGGCGTGGTCAGATAGAGTTCGACGCGAATGTCGAGAATATCCGCTTCGCGCTTGCGCACTCGTTCACAGACCGCCTCGATGTCGCGCTTGATCGCCAACGGCACGGCGTCGGGCAGCATCTTGACGATGACGAATATGTCGGTCGTCGGCCGCGTCCCGGGCTTGAACGCGTTGCCGCCGTCGATGGCGCCAATCTGTACCGTCGGCAGCATGAACTTGTGAGGATTTTTGCGTTGGTATTCTTTCTCCCAATCTTGAATCGCTTGGGCGACTTTGCAGGCGGCGAGCACGAACTTAGTCGCCCTGCCGTCGACGCTAACCCGCGCCCAGAGCAGACCGGAATTGCCGATTTGCAGTTGCAAGCCGGTGGGCTCACCGATGATGCACATGTCCGCCATCACGCCATGGTCCATCAGATAGCGCGCGCCGACGCCGGCGCCGCGATACTCTTTGCCGTGGAAGCGACCGATTTGCGCCTTTTCGATTTCGCCGACCACGCCGGAGATAATCAAATCGCCCCTGAGTTTCGCGCCGGCTTTTTGCAACGCCGCCACCGCCTCGATGTAGCAGGGAAACGCCGCTTTCATATTGACCAAGCCGCGGCCGTAGATACGATCCTCGTCGACGACGGTTTCCTGCGGCGCGTCGAAGTGATCCATATGCGCGTTGAACATCAAGGTCGCGCCGCCGCCCGTGCCTTTGAGCGTGCCGATGACGTTGGGCCGGCCGTCTTCGACATATTGATACTCGACTTTCATGCCGAGCTTTTCAAACTCACTGCCGAGATACTTGGCGACGTTTTCCTCATCGCCGGTGATGCTGACGATGTTGGCGAGATTGCTCGCCATCTCGACGATGCGGTCACGGTCGACCTGGTCTAAAACTTCTTGTTGCATGGAAAACTCCTCATAAGTGTTGGTAAGCGCAGTCCTGAAACAATTTTTGTATCATAGCGAATCGCGCACTGACAATCGCGCGGGGAAACTTTGTGCGCAGCGAACTGTCTGTGTGCGGTAACAGAACAACCATGGTTCCAAGCGAAAGGATTTGAATTGCGTCGATTCGAAGTCGACTTTCTCGTTTTCGTCACTCCCGCGAACGCGGGAATTCGGGTTCTGGGCACTACCGCACAGGGACCTGGGAGACCTGCGCGCGCGGGTA
>JBGTCC010000730.1:0-6284 GCA_041749055.1 Thermodesulfobacteriota bacterium
CCTGAGGATGTTGGGAGAAATCTATACCCTCGAACCTGAGCGAATTGCCTAGCCCCAGATGCGCCATCCGGCCGGTGCCAAGCCGGTGCTTGGCCTCGCGCGGCTGGCTGAGAATCACAAAGCGCGGCAGCGAGTCGAACGGTTCGATGAGCGCACAGTAGCAGCCGTCACTGGGCCGACGGCAACGCGCGCACCAGGCACGGAACTGCGCCGCATCGGTCAATCCGTTCCGTCTATATTGAGCTGTTCCAGCCACGATGTTTACTTAATCCTCTGGGCGAAAATGGCGGCGCGAAAGGCCTCCGCCCCGCCATCGGCAAATTTCCCTTCGCGATAGAACAACACGCGAAAGTCGCCAAAGCATTCGAGCAACTCGTTATGTCGTAACAGGTAATCGGGATTGTTCGGATGCCCGAGCGCGGCTTGGTCAATCAGATAGGTCTCAAAGATCAGATAACCGCCGAGATTCACCGCCTGCCGTATTGGCCGGATTAGCGTGCGCTGAAGATAGTTGAAGTTGATAATCAGATCGAATTCGCCACCAACAGGCGCGAGGGCGCTCGCTTCCAAGTCGCAGAGATGCCAGTCGATGAGCAACTCTTGCTGCTGCGCCCGCCGCCGGCCTTCCGTTAAAGCACCGGCGGAAATATCCAGCGCCGTCACGGTGAAGCCGCGCTGCGCCAGATAGATCGCGTTGCGCCCCTTACCGCAGGCGATGTCCAACGCGCTACCGCACAGCGCCGGCCAGGCGTGGCTTTCAAGAATCTCGCGGAGAACAGCCGACGGCTGTTCAGTGCCCAGTGACTTCAGGTGCTGCTGGTCCCAGCGCATGCGGTCGTCGGCGGACATAACTTGGTCAGCTCGAAACTAGTACACCGCTCGCGCCAAAGTCAGGACATAGACTTCTTTGGCGCCGCCTTGTTTCAGCGTGCGGCTGCATTCGTTGACGGTCGCGCCCGAGGTGTAAACATCGTCAATCAGCAAGATGCGCTTGTTTTTGACCGGTCGCTCGGCGTTGAGCGCGAAGGCACCGCGCACGTTGCGCCGCCGTTCTTCCTCCGGCAGCTGAGTCTGCGCCGCGGTTTCACGGCGGCGCGTCAAGAGGAACCGGTCTAACGGAATATTGTAAGCGCGGCCGACCTCGCGGCCCAAGAGCACCGATTGATTGAAGCCGCGCCACCGCAGTCTTTTCGGATAAAGCGGCACCGGCACGATCACGTCGGCGTTCACCGCCGCGAGAAACTCGTGGCAGCCAAGCGCCATCAACCGCCCAAGCGGTTTGCCGAGCGAGACCTTACGGCTGTATTTGAACTTTTGCACGACTTGGCGCAGTGGATGGTCATCTTCGCGCGGGTAGCAAGCCCAGGCGCGCGCGGCGACGAACTGCGGCCGCCGTTCTAAACAGACGCCGCAAGCATGATCGTCGCCGCTGCCGTCGGGATAGGGCCGGCCGCAAATATCGCACAGCGGATGGCCTACCAGCTGAATATGTTCCCGGCAGAGCGAGCAGAAATACTCCGCATCCCGGCCGATGATTCTGCCGCGGCAGGCCCGGCAGCGCGGCGGATAAAGCCAATCGAGCAGCCCATCGACACGCTCCGGTAATCTTGCAATAGCGGAAAGCTCCATGGCGAAAGAGAGCTTAGCAAACCGGAGAGGCAAGTAGCAAAGCTGAAATCAAAGGCCTAGGACTCGACGATTAGAGAATGACCGGTCATCTCCGCCGGCTGCGGCAAACCCAGCAGTTGCAGCACCGTGGGCGCGACATCGATGGCGGTGCCTGGGTTGAGCCGGCAGCGGCGATGCGCTTCGTCGATCAGAATCACCGGCACCAGATTGATTGTGTGCGCCGTGTGCGGCATGCCAGTGTCGTAGTCGATCAACTGCTCGATGTTGCCATGGTCGGCGGTGATGATGATTTTGCCTTGCTTCGCCAAGGTCGCGTCCACCACTTTGCCTAGACACTCGTCGATCACTTCCACCGCTTTGACCGAGGCTTCGAAGTTTCCGGTATGGCCGACCATGTCGGCGTTGGCGTAGTTGGCGATCACCAGCCCGACATCGGTTTCGCGCAAGTGTTTCACCAGCGCCTCGGTCACCGGCCTTGCGCTCATCTCCGGTTTCAAATCATAGGTCGCCACGTCTTTCGGCGAAGGAATGAGAATCCGTTCTTCGCCGGGGAATTTACTTTCCTCGCCGCCGTTAAAAAAGTAAGTCACATGGGCGTACTTTTCAGTCTCGGCGATACGCAACTGCTTGATCCCCGCCTGGCTGGCGACTTCACCCAAGATCTTTCTAATCTCGCGCGGCTGGTAAGCCACTGGATGGTTAAAGGTTTCATCATACTGGGTCATGGTCGTGTAGCTCGCCAGATCGATGCGCCGCGGGCGCGGAAAATCCGTGAACTCCGCGTCGGTCAAGGCGCGCGTCAGTTCGCGCGCCCGATCGGCGCGGAAGTTGAAAAAAATCACGCCGTCGCCGTCACGGATCAGTCCATCCGGCACGACACCCTCGATGGTTGTCGGCAGCAGGAATTCATCGGTGACCTTGGCCTGATAACTGTCGCGAATCGCCGCCAGCGCGGATGGCGCGCGGTTGCCGATGCCCGCGGTCAGACAAACATAGGCCTTCTCGACGCGCTCCCAGCGCTTGTCGCGATCCATGGCGTAATAGCGGCCGCTCACCGTGGCAATTTTGACATTGGGAAAGTTTTTCAATTTCTCGTTGAGGTCGAGCATGAAGTGCTCGGCGCTATTGGGCGGGGTATCGCGGCCATCGAGGAACAGATGGAGATAGACTTGAGCCACCCGCTCGCGTTTGGCCATTTCGAGTATCGCTTCCATGTGGCGCTGGTGGCTATGCACACCGCCGTCGCCCAATAGCCCCATCAAATGCAGCCGGTCGCTCTTTGCCTTGGTCTTACGCAGCGCATCGAGTAGCACGGTATTACGATAGAACCCGCCGTCGTCGATGTCTTTGTGGATCAGGGTCAAATCTTGGAAGACAACGCGCCCCGCACCGAGAATCATATGGCCCACTTCCGAGTTGCCCATCTGACCTGCCGGCAACCCGACATCGACACCGGACATGGACAGGCGCGAGTTGGGATAATCGCGCAGCAAAGCATCGAGATTGGGCGTGGTCGCATTGGCGATGGCGTTAAAGTCCTTGCGCGGATTGATGCCGAAGCCGTCAAGAATGATCAAAACCACCGGCTGGGTTATGCTCACGAGGAATTCCTTTCTGGGTTGTACCGGCGAGATTAAGCGAAATAGCCGCCGGGCTAGTTGGACAGTTGCGCGTCGCTGGCGCGTTGTTGCGCGATCAGTTTGGCGTAGCTGGCCGGCAGCTTCGCCTGGGGCGCGTGGCTCCATAAGCCGTCGAGATCGTAGAACTGGCGCATCGGCGCGTAAAAGATGTGGACAATGACATCGGAGAAATCCATCAACACCCAATGGCCGCGCTGGGTGCCTTCGACGGCATACGGCCGCACGCCGGCGCTCGCCGCCTCTTGTTGCAAACCTTGGGCGATACTCTGCACCTGGCGATCGGAGCGGCCCGAGCAAAGGATGAAGTATTCGGCGATCGAAGTGTACGCATGGACGTCGAGCACGACCAGGTCGCCAGCTTTCTTATCCAGCGCCGCCCGCGTCAGCAACAGCGCTTTGTTCCAGCCACTCAGTGCTTTGACTTTCACGAACTCTCCCTGAGGCCGCCGTATAGCCGGCGCCGTTTGATATAGTTCTTCACCGCAGAAGGTAGCAAATAACGTATGGACTTTCCCTTGCGCACGAGCGCGCGAATTTCTGAAGCTGAGATGGCGATATCGGTGAGTTCGATAAAATGCACTCGGGTGCCGCTCTGATGGCGGTAATTGCGCTTTTTAGAATCATAACAAAACAGTTTTTTCACGGCAACGCCTGCGCTCCTGAGCGGATCGTTCTCCTTGCTGCCCGGTCGCGAAGTGACGATGAAGTTGCACAAGGTAAAAATTTCTTTGAAATCCTTCCAAGTATCGATCTCGATGAACGCGTCCAAGCCGATGATGAAGTAAAGCGCATCGCGCTTGGTGAGCCGGCCGGCAAATTCACGAATCGTGTCGACGGAATAAGACAGTCCGGGGCGGTCTAACTCCACCGTCGACACCGAGAAGCGCGGATTGCGCGCCACCGCCAAGCGGACCATGTGTAGGCGGTCCTTGGCCGGCGTCGTCGTTTTGCCGCGTTTGTGCGGCGGTATCGAGGCGGGAATAAAGTAAACTCGGTCGAGGCCGTAGGTCTCGCTCACCTCTTCCGCGCTGCGCAGATGGCCCCAATGGATCGGATCGAAGGTGCCGCCGAACAGGCCGACTTTCATGGATTGTCCGGCCGGCCTTTCAGATTGTGACGGGAATTTCTATTTGAATGGGCCTCACCATCGGAGGCCTTCGACCGGCTCAGGCCGAATGGACAGAAAAAGGAAACACTTGAGAGAGCTCCGTTCATGCTGAACTTGTCGAAGCATCTTCCATCCTTTCTCAGCCCCTCGCCCGTCATTCGCGAATCTGCCCATCGCCGAAGACGATAAACTTGGTCGTCGTCAGCTCCTCCAACCCCATGGGCCCGAAGGCGTGAATCTTGCTCGTGCTGATGCCGATCTCGGCGCCGAGTCCCAACTCGCCGCCATCGTTGAAGCGCGTCGACGCGTTGACCATCACGGCGGATGAGTTTACTCGATCGATGAACTCGCGGGATTTCTGATAGTTGTTCGTGATAATGCTCTCAGTGTGTTGCGAGCCGTACCGTTCGATATGATCGATCGCCGCATTCATATCTTTGACCACGCGCACCGAAACGATCAATTCGAGATACTCGGTGGACCAGTCTTCTTCGGTGGCTTTCTCGACGCCCGGCACCAGCGCGCGGGTCTGGTCGCAGCCTCGCACCTCGACCTCGGACGCTCGATACTTCGCGATCATCGCCGGCAAGAATTGCGCCGCGACAGCCTGGTGGACCAACAGCGTCTCCATGGCGTTGCACACCGACGGCCGCCGCACCTTGGCGTTGAAACAGATCCGCTCGGCCATCTCTAAAGTCGCGTCGCTGTCGACGTAGACATGGCAGATGCCTTTATAGTGCTTGATCACCGGGATTTTCGAATTGGCCACCACGGCGCGGATCAGCTCCTCGCCGCCGCGCGGGATAATCAGATCGATATACTCTTCCAATTGCAGCAGCTCGTTGACCAGTGCGTGATCTTTAAGCTGGACGACTTGCACCGCGTCCGGCGGCACGCGCGTCTCGGCGCAGGCTTTGCGCAGCACCGCGCCGATCGCTTGATTGGAAAGATGCGCTTCACTGCCGCCGCGCAGGATCACCGCGTTGCCTGACTTGAGACAGAGGGCCGCCGCGTCGGCGGTGACGTTGGGGCGGGCTTCGTAGATGATACCGATGACGCCCAACGGTATGCGCATGCGCCCCACTTGGAGGCCGTTGGGCCGGCGCCACATCTTGACCACCTCGCGCACCGGGTCCGGCAGTGCCGCGACAGCGCGCAGCCCCTGGGCCATCTCCTGCACCCGGGTCGGGTTGAGCGCGATGCGGTCGAGCATGGCGCTCGCGACGCCGTTGGCCTTGGCGAATTCTAGATCTCTCTGGTTCTCTGCGATCAAGAAGTCGCTCCGGGCTTCAAGCTTCTCGGCCATCAGCAACAAGGCGCGATTCTTCTCCGACGATGACAATGGCGCCAACTCGCGCGCGGCGATTTTGGCTTGCTGGGCCAAGCGAAGAGCTTGTTGTTTTAACGCTGTGTCCGTCATGGCAGTTTCACAATATCACAAGATCGTCGCGGTGGATGACCTCGTCCTGGGCTTTATAACCCAAAACTTTTTCAATCTTGCTTGTATGCAATCCTTTGATCCGATTCAACTCCGATTCGCCGTAGTTGACCAGACCGCGGGCGAATTCCTGGCCCTGAAAGTCGATGCGGACGCAATCGCCGACACCGAAGGAGCCTTCGACCTTTTCGACGCCGGCGGGCAGCAGGCTTTTGCCCCTGCCGGCCAGCGCCTGATAGGCGCCTTCATTGACAACGATGGTTCCCGCAGTTTTTAGGTTGAAGCCAATCCAATGCTTCTTGCGGCGCAAATGCTTCCCGTCGGGCAGAATCAATGTGCCGATCTGTTGTTTGGCGTCGAACACTTTCTCGAGCACGCCGTTTTGCATACCGCTGGCGATGATCGTCGGAATGCCCGCCGCGGCAGCCTGTTCGGCGGCGGCAAGTTTGCTGGCAATTCCGCCGGTGCC
>JBGTCC010000731.1:0-2582 GCA_041749055.1 Thermodesulfobacteriota bacterium
GCCTGCCGTTGGTGACCCGGGTAAAGCCGTCGGCGATGCCGACGCCGACCCGCTCCTGACGGCAAACGATCGGCCGGATTCCCGCCGTCGCCGCCGCTTCGATGAGTGGATTGGTCGGATAGCAACTCAAAAACTCGACACCCTCGCGCTTGAGAATCTCACAAATCGCATCGACGACTTTCATAGGGCCTCCCAGAGTTAAAATTCGCGCAAACGTGGACCAAGCACGCGCACTGCCGACCCAAAGACTCATAGCACCAAACCCCGGACCGCGCTACGAGAAAATCGCCGCGATAACCCAGCGGCCCTGCATATCTCAGGACCGAATGATTGTGACGAAAGCTCAGAGAAGCCGTCAGTATAGAGCGCGACAAAACTTATGGCCGCGCCGCCTAGAGCGAAATCAGATAGGCGATCATCGCCTTGTGCCGGAGAATCTCCCGGAAGCAGTTGCAGTCATTAGGCAGAAACACGCCAGCCACGCAGCGCGAAGTCGCCGAGGTCATGTTCGCGAATTGATAACCGCCTTGAGAAAACGGTAGTATTGCCCTGAAGGAGACATCTCCATGGCCCGGAGCATTGTTGAGATTTCCGGTCATATCATCGACTCCTTGATCCTTCCCAAGATCTTGGACATCATTACCAACTTCGGCGCGGAGTTCGAGATTCTTGAAATCAAGATCGGTCAGCGCCGGGCGGATCGCAGCCATGCGCGGGTCCAGATCGATGCGCCGTCGCCGGCGCTGCTCGATCGTGTATTAGCCAAGCTTAAGGAACATGGGGCGATCCCCACCAGCGATGGGCAGGCTTCCGCGCAACTTGAACCGGCTCCAGCCGACGGCGTCTTCCCGGATCGGTTCTACGCAACCACCAACTTATTAACCTGGATCAGCATCGAGGGCCGTTGGGTCGAGGTGGAACGAACCGAGATGGACTGCGCCATCCGATTCGACAGCGAAACCCTGCGCGCCGAATGTATGCCGATTCACCGGGTCAGCAAGGGTGATCTGATCGTCGTCGGTCATCACGGGGTCAAAATTCAACCGGTCGAACGGCAAATTCCCCGCGCCGGATTCGAGTTCATGTCGAGCGCCGTGTCCACCGAGCAGCCCAAGGGTTTTCTCATTCAGGAGATCGCCGATGCGATGAAAAAAGTCCGCTCCGAGGATGGCCGCATTCTGATCGTCGCCGGCCCCGGCCTCGTCCATACGGGCGGCGCGCGCCATCTCGTCAGGCTCATCGAGGCCGGCTATGTCCAGGTTATTTTCGCGGGTAATGGCCTGGCGGTGCACGATATTGAAAATGCTCTCTACGGCACGTCCCTCGGGGTCTATCTCGACAAAAACATTCGCGCCAGCGAAGGGCACGAACACCATCTGTGGGCGATCAATGCCATTCGGCGAGCGGGCAGCATCAAAGACGCTGTCGACAGTGGCCTGATCCAAAGCGGGATTTTCTACAGCTGCGTCAAAAAAGGCGTTGACTTTGTCCTGGCCGGGTCGATTCGCGATGACGGACCGCTGCCCGACGTCATTACCGATACGCTCCGCGCCCAAGAAACGATGCGTGAGAAAGCGCGCGGCGTCAGTATGGCTCTGATGATGGCCACGACGCTGCACGCGATCGCCACCGGCAATCTGCTCCCGGCCACCGTTAAGACCGTCTGCGTGGATATCAATCCGGCGGTGGTCACCAAGCTCACCGATCGCGGCACCTTCCAGGCGTTGGGTTTAGTAACCGATGTGGAGCCCTTTTTGCGCGAGCTTTGTCAGCGTCTAGATCTGGGACCGCCAGCTGCCTGAGCGAGCCTTGCGCCCGCAGCCGACTGCCATGAAGCTTCTCCTCTGTCGACCCACCTATTACGGCATCGAGTACGAAATTAATCCATGGATGAGCCGCAGCCGCCAGAGCGACCCCGATCAGGCGCGCGCGCAGTGGGAAGGGTTACGCAAGCTGCTCGAAGAACAACTGGCCGTCGCAATTGACCTGGTTGAGCCCCAGCCGGGACTGCCCGACATGGTGTTTACCGCCAATGCCGGCCTGGCCTGGAACGACACCTTCATCGTCAGCAATTTTCGCCACGAAGTCAGGCGCGGCGAAGCTGTTTATTTCGCACAGTGGTTTGAACGCCGGGGCTTCACCGTCATCCGGCTCCCCCCGGAAATGTATTTTGAAGGCGAAGGAGATCTGTTGAAATGCGGCGACTCCTGGTTCGCCGGCTATCACAGGCGATCCGATATCGTCGCGCACAACAAAGTGGCCGAAATTATCGAGCAGGAAATATTATCGCTTGAGTTGACCAGCGACTGGTTCTATCACCTCGATACCTGCTTCTGTCCGCTGCGCCCAGGACAGGCGTTGTACTATCCCGCCGCCTTCGATTCCTACGGGCGCAAAGTCTTGGCGGACAACTTTAGCCAACTGATTGCCGTAGCCGGCGACGAGGCCGCAAGATTCGCCTGCAACGCCATCGTCGCCGGAGATTCCATCGTCCTCAATGACGGCTGCCCGGAGGTGCGCCGGCAACTTGAATCCCTAGGATTCACAGTATTTGAAACCTCGCTCAGCGAGTTTCTCAAGGC
>JBGTCC010000732.1:0-2488 GCA_041749055.1 Thermodesulfobacteriota bacterium
ACAGATTTCTCCCTTCGGTTGAAATGACAAAGATCCCAAACGTGGCGTCTTTGCGCCGTTGCGGCACACGTTTTCTCTCCTAAGACCAGGGTTGATATCAATGCCTGGGGGTTTGACGATGGGCTACCTATACGGATACAAGCGAGAGATAGATTCAATCGAGGTGAACTGTGAAAACCATGCGTGAGCAGATTAAGGTTGACGGCAGCGCGATGAATTTATTTTCCGCCCAGCCCGATGGCAACGGGCCGTTGCCGGCGGTGGTGGTGATCCAGCATCAGTTTGGCGTGGACAAGTTCATGGAGGAGATGACCGAGCGTTTCGCCCGCGACGGATTCTTCGCCGTCTGTCCGGACCTTTATCATCGCGATGGGCCGGCATGTCACGATGACGGGCCGACGCGGCGTGGCCGGGCGCGGGACACCAATATTATAAACGACATCAACGCAACGTTGTCG
The DNA here is from genome assembly GCA_041749055.1 of Thermodesulfobacteriota bacterium. Taxonomy (GTDB): domain Bacteria; phylum Desulfobacterota; class Binatia; order UBA9968; family UBA9968; genus DP-20. Next base: position 459 of record JBGTCC010000732.1, read on the forward strand.
CACTTGCGCGGGAACAAGCTGGTTGACAGTAAGCGGGTGGCGATTCTTGGTTTCTGCATGGGCGGGCGGGTCGCCTATCTGATGGCGGCGGCGAGCAAGGATTTCAAAGCGGCGATCACTTGGTATGGCGGCAGCTGTTTTCGCCAGTGGGGCGATGGGCCGACGCCGTTTGAACGCACGGCGCAGATTTCCTGTCCGATCCAAGGACATTTCGGCGCCACCGATCAGAATCCGACGCTGGACGACATGGCAAAGCTCGATGCCGAACTGACAAAGCATGGCAAGGCGCACGACTTCCACGTTTATCCTGACACCGGCCACTCGTTCATGGACCCGCATCATCCGGACCGGTATGTGGAAAAATCCGATCGCGAGTCGTGGGCGCGCGGTTTGGAGTTCTTGCGGACGCATTTGGCGGTTCAATAGGCTTGTATGGGCGACCCTGCGTGGTCGCACGTCCGAGAGGGCAGACACGTAGGTCTGCCCCTACAAATTGATTTGGTATGTGGAGCAACAACGATGGCCAACAAACCGAAAATCACTTTCGCGACGAATCCGAATCCGCGCAACCGCGCTGTGATTGAAGGGCTGATTCCGCTGGATGGTTATGATTTTGAATATGTCGGTGACAAGTACACGCCCGGCGAGATGCACTAACGTTTCGTTCAGGGGGAGTTCGATCTGGCCGAGATGTCGACCGCGACATTGATGCGCGCCAAGGAGAAGGGCAAGCGCTTCTTGGCTCTACCGGTGTTTTTCCAGCGCGGGCCGCGCCAGCGCAATATCTTTCACTGCGCCGGCAAGGTGAACCATCCGAGCGAGCTCAAGGGCAAGCAGGTCGGCGCGTTTCGCTACGGCGCCACCGCGGTGTCGTGGGCGCGCGGCTACTTGCTCGACGAGCATGGCATCAAGACTACGGATGTCGACTGGTTCGTGTCGGGCCAAGAAGTTTACATCGCCAACGAGCTGCCGGTAAAAGTCGAGCGCCTAGACCCGCCGCCGCCCTTCGGCCAGGAGAAATCGCATTTGTCGCGGCTGCTCAGCGAGGGCAAGCTCGGCGCGGCCTTGGTCGCCGGCGACTCGGGTTATACCGGTTTGTTTGGCGGCGGATCGCTGCCCGGAGTGATGGGACAGTTCCCCGGCGTCAAGCCCTTGTTCGAAGATACCGAAGAAATCATCCGCTATGTTAAACGGACACAGATCTATCCGATTATCCACATCATGGCGATCCGCGAGGAAACCGCGGAAAAGTATCCCGACTTGCCGGCGAAAGCGATCGAAGCGTTTCGCGAAGCCAATCGCCAGGCGGTGAAATATTTCAAACCCGGAGAGGCGGAAGGCTACGCCAAGGAGCGCGATCTGTTGGGCTATGATCCCTACGCCGGCGTGTTGACCGAGGCGGATAAAAAATCACTGCAGGCGCTCAACCGCTACCAGATCGAGCAGGGATTGGTGAAAAAAGAGCTGCCGCTGGAAACCCTGTTCGTCAAGGAAGCGTTTAGAATGTAATGAATGGAGTATTGGAGTACTGGAGTATTGGGTTTCGGAATCGCCCAACACTCCACTACTCCATCACTCCAGTTTTACACCACTCCAGTACTCCACTACTCCAATTGGTCGCGCTAATCTCCTAAAGGTACATAATGGCAAATTCATCTGACTTATTTCCGCAGCGACGCACAACGCCCCTCCCGGGCGGGTACATGGGTAAGATTCTCCGCGTCGATATGACCACCGGTGCGCTGACCGACGAGAACTTGCCCGAAGAGCCGGATCTGCGCCGGTTCATCGGCGGCCAGGCTTTGGCGCTTTACATCCTCATGCGCGAACAAGCGCTGGATGTGAAGCCTCTCGATCCGGCGGCGAAGATGGTGATGATGACCGGACCTCTGACCGGCACGGGCTTGACGCCGGGCGGGACCAAAGTTTGCGCGGTGTTCTTGAGCCCGATGACCAACAATACATTGGGCCGCGGCGCGGCGAGCGGTTACTGGGCGGCCTATCTCAAACAAGCCGGTTACGACGGCATC
>JBGTCC010000733.1:0-5298 GCA_041749055.1 Thermodesulfobacteriota bacterium
ATTTCTGACCTCTGGCATCGACCCGCTACCGTGCCTTCGCCGCCAGCGAATCGTAGCTAACCCCATCGCCATTATCATTACTCACCGGCAGTCCCGACGCCGACCAGCCCGGCGCGATGACTGATCCCTGCTGGTCTCGCATGCCGCCGAAGCCGCCGAGCAAATTGGCAATGTCCTGATAACCGGCTTCTAACAGCATACCCGCCGCCCTAGTAGAGCGCGGACCGGCCTGGCAACCGACGATGATTTTCTTGTCTTTGGCGATGTTTTTCTCAACGACGCTGACAAAGTCCGGATTCAACACCATGCCGCGCGCCGGATCGGCAAATGCCACGGGAATGTTCACCGCGCCGGCCGGATGACCGTTGGCAAACTCCTGCGCCGTGCGCACGTCGATGTAAACGACGCTCTTATCGGCGCTTAGAGTTTCGTGCGCCTGTTGCGGTGTAATTTCTTTGATCGCCATGGTCAGAATCCGTTTCCGAGTTCGTTGAACTTTGAACCTTGAACGTTGAGCCGCGCGCTGCGCGCGCTACATCCCCATAATATTATAGCCGGCGTCGACATGCATTACTTCGCCGGTCACCGCGCTGCCCCAGTCGCTGCACAGATACATCGCGGTCTTGCCGACATCGGACTTCTGACCTCTGACTTCTAATACCCATAATACCAAAATGAACAGTCATCTTTACTTTAAACAGCTCGAAATCGGCCCGATGCAGAACTATGTCTATCTCATCGGTTCCACCGCGACCCGCAAAGTCGCGGTGGTCGATGCGGCGTGGGAGATCGACACGATTGTCAAAACCGCGGCCCAGGACGGCATGGAGATCACCCATGCGTTCGTTACCCACACCCACCCGGATCATGTCGGCGGCGCGTTCGCCGGGGTCGAGATCGCCGGCGTGAGTGAGTTGTTGGAGAAGTGCAAAGTCAAAGTGGTGGTGCATAAGACCGAGGCGGAGTTTCTCAAAGGTTTGGTGGCATCGGACCTAATCAAGACCGATCACGGCGACAAGATCGACGTCGGTGGTATCGAGATCGAGCTCATGCACACCCCCGGCCACACGCCCGGCTCGCAGTGCTTCCTGGTCGACGGCCGGGTGGTCTCGGGCGACACGATGTTCATCGACGCCTGCGGCAGAGTGGACTTCCCCGGCGGCAACGCCGAGCAGATGTACTACAGCCTGACGCAAAAGCTAATGGCGCTGCCGAATGACACCATTCTCTTCCCCGGCCACAACTACGCTGCGAAGCCGCACGCGACCATCGGCGAGCAAAAGAAGACCAATCCGTATCTAAAATTCTCGTCGTTGAAACAGTTCCTGGCGGCGATGGGGTATCGCTGATCGCGCCACGATTCCAAATTACAAATTCCAGGTTCGAAAAGGCAGACTCCAGAATTCAATATGGAATTTGCAATCTGAAATCTGCAATGCCGATCCTTGGCCCGGCTACGGCTTGCCGACATATTTGTTAGTCCAGAGCAGACCTTCTTCGGTCGTCGGCGCTTTAGCAGGATCTTTTACGATGCCGGCGCCGATGGCGAAGTTGACTACTTTCTTCCAGCCGTCCGACGTCATATTGCCCCAGCGCGGCATGGCGGGCTTGATCGTATCGAAAGACAAATCGAAAACTTTCTGATCCAGCTTGCTCGGGTCGGAGAATTTATGCGCCCGCAGGGCGGCCTTTGCGGCTTCGGGGTTGGTATGAAATAGGGCTCCGCCGCGGGAGAATGCGCGCGCCACGGCGGTAGCGATCTTGCGATTATCTTCAACGTAATCAGGGCGCCCCATCAGGACTTCGTAGGGATAATCCGTCAATTCGGAAACTTCGCCGAGCCCGAGGGGGATCAAGACATAACCCTTGCCCGCGGCTTCAGTGATCTCCGCCGAAGGTGGAGAGAGCGCGAAGGCATCGATGACGTCGTTCATCAGCGATGCCGGCAACTGGGGGCCTCCCAAATAAACAAATTTGAGTTTGGACGGGTCGCCGCCGGCTTTGGTTACGAGAAATTTGAAAATTTGTTCAGACGCCGCTCCCGGACTGGTTGCGCCGATGGGTCCTAGCTGCGACAGCACTTTGAGCCGAGCGGCGAGCGGGCTTTTGCGCGTGAGCTTGAACTTGTCGGCGATCGCTTTTCGGACCACGACGCTGAGGGTCAGCGCGCGGTTATGGGACTGGATGCTCACCAGCGGCGCGCCCTCGATATAAGCGAGGACCGATCCTTCGGATGTCGATGCGCAGAAGTTCACGGAACGACCAACGACTGCAGCCTGACAGGTCGCCCCGCCGCCGGCGGAGGTGATTTTGGCGCGCACGCCTTCCTGGTCAAAATACTTGAGCTGCTCAGCCACCCAGAGAGCGGCGAACGCCATGTTCGACACCGCGGTGGCGATCGTCACCTCTGGCATGTCTTTCTGCTGCGCCTTGGTTTGTGAAACCGACGCAATCAAAAAAACCAGCGCCACTAACGCTAGCGAATTTAGCTTCCGTCTATTTCCGTTCTTCATTACCAAGCTCCTTTCTATGCTTGAACCCCTCTATGTTCCGACTGTGATTGCCATTTCAAAGCGCGCTTTTCGACGAGGGCGGCGATTTTGTCCATGATAATCACCATGAACATAAGAACGATGATACCGACGAAGACATCCGCGGTGCGGAATATCCCGGCCGAAAGACGGATGAAGTAGCCGACCCCCTCGGTGGCGGCGATGAACTCACCGACGATGGCGCCGATGACCGAGAAAGGGATACTGGTCCTGATGCCGGTAAACATATAGGGCGAGATCGCCGGCAGGATGACTCGAAAGGTTAGTTTCCAACCGCGCACGCGCATGAGTCTGGCGAGGTCGACGTATTCCTGGTCCATCTGGCGCATGCCGGTATAGGTATTAAAGAAATTGAGAAAAAAAGTCAGCAGAAAAACCACACCGACCTTCGACCAGATGCCAATGCCGAGCCAGACGATAAAAAGCGGCGCCAAGGCGGTGCGCGGGATGCCGTTGAGAGCGATGATGATCGGCTCGAATATTTCCGCCAGCATCCGGCTGCGGCCGAACCAATAGCCCATGGCGATGCCGATGATCGCGCCCAGCGGGAAGCCGATGCCAATCTCGGTAAACGTGACCCAAGTATGCTGGAGTAAATCGCCGGTCCGAAAACCGGCGATTGTCGCGGTAAAAATCCGGCTCGGGCTGCTGATTAAAAATGGTTCGATCCAACGGCCTGAGGCGATTTGCCAAAGCAGTAAAAACCCGCCGACGATGCCAATACGGATCAGTGTAATCCGCAGGCCGCGCGAGCTGACACCCGCGCCATGCTCAGGCGCGCCGGCAGCCTCGACGGCGGCGATTTCCGAATGCTCCCCGCGTGGATTTTTTGACTCGATGGTTTTCTCGTTTTTCAATGCGATCGAATATTAAGCTCGTGACGGAAAATATTCCACAAGCGTTCATAGGCCTGATCGAACCCCTTTTGGCGGTGAATCTCGAAAATGTTACGTGGCCGGGCCATGGGTACGTCGATGATGTCTTTGATTTTTCCCGGCCGGTGCGTCATGACCACGACCCGGTCGGCTAAGGCGATCGCTTCCACTAGATCGTGGGTGACGAATACGATGGTCTGGCGCTGCTGCTCCCAGATCTTCAATAACTCGTCTTGCAGCACCATGCGGGTCTGGGCGTCGAGCGGCCCGAAGGGCTCGTCCATGAGGATGACCGGCGGCTCGTAAGCGAGAGCGCGCATGATCGACGCCCTTTTGCTCATACCGCCGGAGAGCTGCGCCGGGTAATACTTCTCGAATCCGGCGAGGCCGGCGAGATTGATGAAATGATTGACCTGGCGTTCCCGTTCGGCGCGCGGGTAGCGTTTGGAGTCGAGACCGAAGCCGACATTTTCTTCCACGGTCAACCAGGGAAAGAGCTTACTTTCCTGCGGCACATAGCCCACTTTGGTGTTAAGTCCGCGGACCTCTTCGCCTTGGAAGAGCACTCGCCCTGTCGATGGCCCGGAAAAACCGGCAATGAGCTTGAGCAGGGTAGACTTGCCACAGCCGCTGGGTCCAACTACCGTGACGAACTCGGAGACGTGAATATTCACGCTCACGTCCTGGAGCGCGCCGATGGTTCCTTCGCTGGGAGTGCGAAAAAGCTTGGAGACATTTTCGACTCGAATGACTGCGTTATCGATGGAGCGATTGTCGGAGGGCGTATGAGTTGTCGTTTCGGACATGATATTGAAGTCCAGATTAAATTGAGAATCTCATGGCGCCAAAAATCGAACTGGCTCCTTGATTCGAAAGGCCGCAGCTTATACGCGTTAGGCCATCGCACAACCCACCTGGCTTTCTTATGACGCAGCTTGTGTTTTTGCAACCGCTATCGCCTTGCATGTGCGCCAGGCCATCGGCTAACTTACAGCGCATCTGTAATCATCAATTTGGAGGACGCAATGAAAATTCTCAGCGAGTCGATCATCAAGAGCAATACCGGCATGGCGTTCGTCGTGAAGCAGGGGCAGGTCATTCGCGTTATCGGCCACTCGACCGCCGACTACACAGTGTTCAATCTGCGCAACGTCAAAGAGCGTTTCGATCAGGCGCGGACCAAAGTCGATCAGGGTAAGATCTTCGTTTCGACGGGTGATGTGCTCATCTCCAAGTTCAACAATATCATGCAGACCATCGTCAAGGATACTTATCGCGGCACGCATGACATGGAGAAAGGCATGTGCAGCACGTCTTTTTACCAGAAATGGGGCGATGAGATTTTCAAAATTTACGGCGGCGTGTGGAAAAGATTGGGCCGCAAAAAAGTCGTCGCGCCCAAGCATGGCTGCTGGGAGAATCTTGCCAAGGCGCTCAAGCCCCACGGTGTGCCGAAAGAAGACGTGCCAAGCCCGCTCAACGTGTTTCAGACTATGGTCATCAACGCCAAGACCGGCAGCATGCGCTACTCGATGACCCGGCCGCGACCGGAAGGCGATATGGTCGATTTCCGCTCTGAAATGGACTGTTTAGTTGGCATCAGCGCCTGCCCGGAGGGCGGGCGGGGAAAAGATCTTCGGGTAGTGATTTATAAAAACTAGGCCGCTGCCCCGACGTTCGGTCCGACGGAACAGCAGTCTGCTAGCGTATCAATCTAGGTTGCTCGCCGGCAAACTCACGCGAAACGTCGTTCCGCGACCTGGTTCTGAGGTATATGTGATTTCCCCTCGATGAAGGGAGACGATTTCGCGCACAATGGCAAGGCCGATCCCGGTTCCTCGAGACTTGGTCGTGTCGAAGGGCTTGAAAAC
>JBGTCC010000734.1:0-10426 GCA_041749055.1 Thermodesulfobacteriota bacterium
ACTTTAGGAAAAGTTGGCGAAACTCGCTTTGCAGTTTGGCCAGCTGGTCGCCGCTGGCATCGTTCATCAGCACTAGACTGTTCAGGATCTTATCGGCGCCCGGAATATTCGGATAGATGCCGGGAGCGAGCACAAACTCGCCGGTGTCGGCAATTTTCCTCTGCCCTTCCGGCGAGCAGAGATATTCGATAAACAGTTTGCCGGCGTTGACGTTGGTCGCTTTCGCGCTCAGGGCGACATCGCTCGGATCGGCAAAAACCTTGTCGAGCGGCGCGAAGCCGATCGGACCCTTGGTCTGGCCGGCGTACTGCACATAAGTGATTCCGACCGCGCTCTCGCCGCGCACGATCATGTTGGGCACCGAAGAATAGGACTCGACCAGATGGGGCCTCTGCTTAGCCAAGCCACGGACAAAGTCCATCCACTTATCGCCTTTGAGCTGCTCCATATTCCATAAAAATTGCGCCGTGCTGGCGTGGCGCGACGGGTCGGGCATGCTGATCTTGCCCTGCCACTTGGCGTGGAGTAGATCGTCGAAGGTTTTAGGAACATCGGCACTCTTCACCAACTCGGTATTGTAAAGGATGCCCACCGGCGTCACCCGCATCGCCGTGAGCTGTCCGTCGCTGTCTCTAAATTTCGCCGGAAAGCTGGCGGCCGCCGCGGGCGAAAATTTGGCAAACACGCCATCCGGTTTTGCCAAAGCCAAAGGACCGCGCGCGCCGAGCACGACATCGAAGCCGGGCTTGCCGGCGCGCCACTCGGTGAGTACCCGATCGATCACCTTGGTGGCATCGCCGCGCCAGTATTCGGTCTTTATGCCGTACTGGGCTTCGAAACCTTTTTGGATGAGTGTCATCACCTGCGGCACGATGGTGCCGTAGATGACGACCTTGCCTTCCTTTTTCGCGGCATCGACGTTGACGCTTTGCGCATGTCCCATCGCGCCAAACGCCAACAAGACGACCGCGAGCCCCAATAACTGGATGATGAGGATTGATTTGCGCCCTGCATTTATAAACATAGACCGGCCTCCTAGATTATCCGCAAGATGGACTTGCTTACCAAATAGGAGAAAACCAGTCCAGACACAATAAATTTTCTTAGCCGACGATCTCGCGCACCATGCGCACCACCCGCTTGCGCGCCTCCTGGGTGCCGGTGGGCAAAACAATCGGCAAATCGAGGCCGCCCTTGGTGAAAGCTTCGAGCTGTTTGGCGCAGTCGCTTGGCGTGCCCGCCACCGAGTGGGCGAAGACAACTTCGTCGCTGATGAATTTCTTCGCCGCCTCCCAGTCGCGTTTGCCCACTGCCGCGGCGAGCCCTTCCTGATCGACCTGGCCGCCGCCGAGGCGAATATTTTCGGCGTGGTGCACGTTACGAAAAATATAGGCGAGAAAATGCTTGTTAGCATCGATGGCTTCCTTGGCACTGTCCGACACAGCCGCGGTGACAAAGCCGGCAACGTCAACATTCTCGGCGGACTTGCCGCCCTTCTTAGCGCCTACGGCGATGTCATCGGCGCATTTGCGGATATAGCCAGGCGCGCATCCCGCCGAGAGCAAGACGCCGTCGCCGATCTCGCCGCCCAGCTGCAGCATGCGCGAGCGCACCGCGGTGATATACATTTTGATCGGCGTCGCCGGGATGAATCCCATCTTGGCGCCGTTGATCTGAAACATCTTGCCGTGAAAGTTGACGGTGTCGCCGTGCAAGTAACGGCGCAGGATCTCGACATACTCGCGCATGGTTTGCAGCGGATGGGGCGACTCCATGCCGGCTTCTTTCAACGCCGCCGCGTTGCCGGTGCCAGGGCTGCCTATGACGCGGCCCGGGGCGAACTCATCCATGGTCGCGATCGCCATCGCCGTAATCATTGGATTGCGCGAGTAAGGGCTCGCCGGCGCGGCCGCGACTTTGATTTTTTTAGTCGACGCCAGCAGCGCCATCGACGTGGTCATGGAGTCACGAAAGCACAGATGATCCGACATCCAGATTGAATCCATGCCGATCTCGTCCGCCAACTGCGCCAATTCGATCATCTCTTGAATCGAATAAAAACCGTCAAAGCAAAGTCCGACACGCATAAGAACTCCTAAAATCCATTGGCAAGCAGTGCCGGCAGCGCTTCCGGCTCTATGCCAGCGAGCCCCATCTTATCCAGAGTCAATCCGTCGCGGCGAAAATCCACCCCGAGCGCCGTCGACGCCAGAGTAATCAAACCATCCATCACCGGCGTTTTGACGCCGGTCAGCTCGCCTATCTCGACCATCGGCACCAGCCCATAGCCGACATCCTCGCGAAGATAGCGGTGATCGAGGGACGGTGGCGCTTTGATCGTGAAGTTCGGCTCGCTGTTATGAATCGCCTGGTAGGCCGAGCCGGTATCGCGCGCGTCAGCGGTCGTCAGCCCAGCCTCGTGAAAAATGTCGACGAACCGTAGCGGTTGTATGCCAAGCCGACGGACGATGGCTAGTCGTTCCTGATCGACGGCGTCGATCCAGGAACCGATAGCCGGAGTAATGCCTTCGCGATAGTAAAGAAAGTTACCGCTGGTCTGTTCAATCCAGCCCACGTTGCCGAGCATGCCGGCGGGATGCATGATCGCATTGATATTGGCGAAGCCGGTCTCCATTACATTGGCGGCGGGAACAACATTGGGAAAGACGTTTTGAATTTCTCGCACCAAGCTCGCCGTCTGTTTTGCTGGGAACGCCGCACAAAGCAGGTGGGTCGTGCGCCGGTAAATTTCCACGCGGCCGAACTGCGGCATGCGGCAAATGTAAGTGAGCGTCACCGTCTCGCAAAGCTGTACGTCAGCCGTACAACCGGCTTGGCGCAACAAGTTGGCAAAATGCAGCGCGCCGCCGGTGTGGCCGGGATTCAAAAGAACCCTCTGACCGTCAGTTAAATAGTTGGCGATTCCCTTGGCCAAATACTCGTGGCCGACCGCTGGAGTGGTGACAACGATCAGATCGACGCCCTGCACCACCGGCGGCAAATGCGGGCTCAGGAAAAACGGCGCGGCTTTCTTGCTCACGCCGCCTTCGATCAACTCAATCTCGCCCAGCTTGGCCAGTTTGACCGTGGTGCTTTCCGAACGCGAGAATAGCCGGACCTGAAAACCGCGCAACGTCAGATCGGCGGCGGCCGCGCAGCCGCCGTTGCCGGCGCCCAGGATTGCGATTTTGTCGATGCTCATCGAACGCGGCTGGCCTTCCGTCATTCCGAAAACGGTTTGAACATTTTGAACGGCTTGAACGGTTTGAACGCGCTAATCAATCCGATAATGCTTAATCTTATCCTCGTCCAGCTCGATCCCGAGCCCAGGCTTGGACGAAACGATAACATTGCCGTCGGCGTAGTCGAACGCGTCGGTGATGACATCGTCTTGATAGTAAATGCCGGCGATGCCGCCCTTGCCTTTGCCCTTCGGCGTCGACACCGGCACGACACAGCCGTAGGTCACCACGCCGGTGGATGCCGCGAGATGGATGTTGGCGGCATTGCCCACTCCGGTTTCCACCGAACCGTTGACGTTGCATTTCAAACCCGCGGCCTCGGCGACGGCGGCGACCTTTTTGCCTTTGAACATGCCGCCCGGTTTCGTCGTATAGATTGAAATCACATCGGCGGCTTTCTTCTGAATGATCTCGATGACATCCTGCGACGTCCAGGCACTTTCATCCGCCATGATCGGCGTGTCGACACGGCGCGCGACCTCGGCCATCTGATCTATGCCTTGCACCGGCTGTTCCATGTAGAGGAGGTTATATATTTCCATCTCCCTAATGATCTTCACCGCTGCCTTTGCCGTCGGATAGCCCTGATTGGCGTCAACGCAGATATTCAAGTCGGCACCGATGGCCATGCGAATCTGCTTGACCAACTCGACATCGCGCTTGTGCTCAACGCCGCCCTTGAGCTTGATGGTTTTCACTCCTTCAGATTTTGCCTGAAGCGCTTCATCCACCGCTTTTTCGATCTCCATCAAACCCAGGCTGTGAGCAATCGGAATCCGCTCACGATACAAACCGCCGAGCAACTGGTACGCCGGGACATTCAACGCCTTACCGACGACGTCGTAGAGCGCCGCGTCGATGGCGGCTTTGCAGTACGGATACCCTTTCACCGCTTTGTCCATCAAGGCGTGAATCCATTCGAATCGGCAGGGATCGTGCCCGGCCAATGCCGGCGCGAGAATATCGCCGATAATATGCGCCGTCGTCTGCGGCGTCTCGCCGAAATACTTGCCATGATCGCCGCCCCAGTCCTTCAACACCGGCGCTTCACCGAAACCGATCAAACCCTCGTCGGTGTAAAGCTTAATGATAACGTAAACACCGATTGGCGTGGTGAGACTCGCCCACTGGTGCACGCGGCGCGTCGGTAATTGGATTGGAATGGTCTCGATTTTGGTGATTTTCATTTGTCTCCGAAACACCCTCGCCCACCGGGAGAGAGGGCAAGGGTGAGGACTCTGAATTATCCTACTCTCAACAAGGTATCGGTCGGCGTCACATCGGAAAGCAATTCACAGCCCTGGTCAGTCACGCAAAACATATCTTTGTTCTGCATGCCGAAGCGACCAGGGATATAAACCAAAGGTTCGAAAGCGCCGACCATGCCGGCGTCGACGATCTCACTGCCATAGCGGCCCATGTACGGCTCTTCGTGCAGATGAAGCCCGATACCATGGGCGACGAAGCTGATCGGGTCGAAGCCAAGCTGGCCGAACTTGTCAAGAAACTTGCGATAGATCTCCGCACAGCTCGCCCCCGGCTTGATCAAGTCCATGACCAGATATTTACACTCAATCAAATTAGACCAGATTTTGTACTGCTCCGCCGTCGCGTCGCCGACCACCGCGGTGCGGCACACACCAGTCAGATAACCCTGCTTTTGGCCGAAAATTTCCATGCGAATGATATCGCCATGTTTAAGCTTACGCGCGCTCGGTCCGACGTTGGGAAACTCGCTGCGCTCGCCGGAAGCGATAATCATCAACTTGTAACTCTCAGCGCCGCCGGCAAACAGCGTCGTCAGCAACGAACCCGCCAGTTCCATCTCACTCATGCCAATCTTGGCGGAGCGCAAAGCCGTGCCAATCGCGTTGTCGGTGAGCTTACTGAGCGAGCGCATCAACGCCAGTTCATTGGGCGTCTTGATTTGCCGCGCTTTGTTGAATACTCGATCCGCCGCCAGCCATTGCACAGTTGGTAAATTCTTTTGCAGCGTGGCGAAATCCCGCGCCGGCAAAAACTCCATCTCGATGGCAACTTTGCCATGATCGAGCTTTAGATCTTTCAAAGCCTCCGCCAGCTTATCCATCGGATCGTCGCTAAACTCACGATAAATCCGCAGGTCGTCGATGCCGGCTTGAGCCTTAACTGTCGTCGCCTCCATGTCGATGGCGAGCATAGAAATCCTACCGTCCGCCGTGGCGATGCAAGCAGCGTGACGCCAACGCATCAACGATTGGGACGGCACGACGAATCCGGAGACATAGGTGACGTTCTCCGGCGACATGGCAATAATGGCATCGATCCCCTCGGCGATGACCCGTTGTTTTAACCGTGAGATTATTTCTTGATCCATGAAGTTGTCGGCGAGAATATCGACTGGTTGCCGGAGGGTCAAGTCAAAGCGCGCAAGATTCGCTCAAGATTATCGCTGGGTGGCATCGGCAGCCGTGCCGCCATCGACGCTTCTGATTAAATTGAATTCCACCGGCGGGCTACCCTTGTCGTCGAAGACTCGCAGTCGGATTTCGTCTCCCAAGAGCTTGCCCTCGTAGCGGTTCAAACGGCTGTGCGAGTCGCCGCCGGCGACTTCTTCATACCTGACTTTAAATAGAATCGTCGCGCCGGTGATCTGCCCCTCTTCGATGGCCCGCTTCGAAGCAAGGAATGTCGCGATGCCAAATAGTTTCGCTCCCTCAGCATTGAACAGGAATCTTTCGCTGTACTTGTCACCCCATGGGTAAGTCACATCCCCTTTCCAGATACCAACCACTGCCGCGGCGGTCTTGTCGGCGGCAGTTTGTTCGGCATTACTCGACGGCGGCACGGCGTCTTTTTGCCACTGCCACCAGGCGGCGAAGCTGACGAGCAAAACGATCAGCGGGATTTTCCATACCAGCCGTCGCCGCAAGCGTTGGCGCAAGTCAGCTTTCCATTGATCGGCTGGTTCGGGAGTCGGATTGCGCAATCCCGGCAGCGCTTCGAGCGCCTTAATCAGCTTAGCGACATCACTTTGAAAATCATGATCGCTGATTCTCACCGCATTGCGCTGCGCCAAGGGTTTTAAATCACTGCGCAACTCGTCGGCTTTGGGCATGCTCGCGCCTTCCACCAGCACAGGAATGACGAGGATGCGGCGCTGTAGGGCCAGTGCGATTTCGCGGCTGACCAGATCGTCGGGATCGCCGAGGCGAAACTGGCCCCCGCTGTTGCGGCTGGTGAGCCACTGTTTGCCGATCACCGCTAGCAGCGCGTCGCAATCGCCGATCTTGGCGCCGATATGGGCGGCGAAGTCGGCCCCAGGCGGGATGTCGTCGACATCCATGAAGACTCGGTCGGCGCCGAACCGTGCGCTCAATCGGTCGCCCAACCGGCCGGCGGAGGGTGCGCTATCATCGCGCCGATAACTTATGAAAATGCCGGACATTGGTGCTTGACCGAGTTATCCGCGCAGCGCGAGGCGTAGCTTTGCTGTGGCCGCTAAATCGACCGAGGACGTCGATCGGTCGATCGCCACGCCGTAGTCATCGCGAGCGCCTTGTAGCGACACATAGCCGTCCAACACATCGCCCAACACGGCTTCGGGATCGCGATCGAACGGTTCGCCGTAGCCGCCGCCGGCGTTCATGTTGACCTGCACGATATCGCCGGGTGCGAGCACCGCTTCGCGCACGGTTTCCGAAAGCTCGTCGCCATTGAGCGCATAGAAGCCAGTGCGCGCGGCCTTGCCGCCGAGCACGCCCCAGGGCGGACATTTGCTGCGCATGTCGCCTTTGCCGCGCACCCGCACCGCGGCGTCGTCGAGCAACTGATATTCACGGATGCATCCGAGTCCGCCGCGAAACTTGCCCGGTCCGCCGGAATCGGCACGCACGTCGAACCGGGTCACGCGCATGGGAAATTCGGTTTCATGAATTTCAATCGGGCCGGGTCGGAATTGGCCGACGCCGAGGGTCCCGTGAATTAAGGATATGCCGTCTTGAACGCTGCTTGCGCCTAATGCGGTATCGAGCAGCTCCATGAACACCCAGGGCTTGCCGCTTTTACCGCCGGAGCTCGCGATGCGCACGCCGCCGCCGCCGCCGGAAGAACCGACTGCTCTTTCAGGAATGAATTTTCCCAGCGCGTGGAGCACGACATCGGCAGTGAGATAGGCCAAAGGCACATAATAGGAAACCGGCGCGCCGTGGCGCGGACAGACAACGGTGCCCTCTTTGAATTTGGTTTGGACCACGTCGACGAAACCGTGATTGAAGGGCAAGCTCGCGTCGGTCATGGCCATCAAGCCGAAGTAGCAGGTGTTCTTGATCAACGCTGAAGTGACGTTGACCGGGCCGCGTGCCTGCTCGTCCGAAGCGCTGAAGTCGAACAGAATCTCCCTGCCCTGCTTCGTCACTGCGACATGGACGCGGCGCTGGCGCTCGTAGCCGATGCCGTCGTGGTCGAGAAAACCTACGGCTTCGCGGCTGCCGTCAGGTCTGGCGTCGAGGGCATCGCGCAATTGCCCGGCGACCCGCGCCATCAACTCGCCGCAGCCGTCGCGAACCGTTTCAATGCCGAACCGTTCACAGAGTTCCTGCACCCGTTGGGCGCCGACACGGCAAGCCGCAACTTGGCCGCGCAAGTCACCGAGGGTTTCCACCGGTATCCGGCTGTTGGCGGCGATAAATCTTTCGATCTCCGGATTGACCTTGCCGCGCGAATAGAGCTTGGTCGGCGGAATCACCAACCCTTCTTCCCAGATGTCCTGCGCCACATGCGCCGCGCGCGGCCCGCCCAAGTCGGCTTTATGCGCCAGCGTCGCGGTGAAGGCGACCAGCTGTTCCTGCGCGAACACCGGCATCAGCACCACCGTGTCGTTGGGGTGAGTCACATTGCCGGCGTAAGGATGGTTGAAAACGACGACGTCGCCGTCGGCGAAGTCATCCATCCGGTAATATTCGCCAAGATGATCGGCCACCGCGGCAAAAGAGCCGAAATGGAGCGGCAGCTTTTTCGATACCGATACCGTGCGCAACCGGGCGTCCAACAGGCCGGCGCTGCCGTCTTCGGATTCTCGCAGCACGGTGGAGTAACCGCTGTGAAACAGCACGATGCGCATCTCTTCGATGACGCTCGTCACTTTCGAATGGATCAACTCCAAGGTAATCGGATCGAGTTTAGCCGTCATAAGTTCTCCGTGGCAGTGCTAAATTGAAAGTGTCACTAGAAATCGACGAAACACCTCGGACTTCCATAATTGTCATTCCAGCGCATGCCGGAATCCATCTGCCAAACCCGGATGGATACCGGCTTTCGCCGGTAAGACGGAAAGGCGCCGTCCCTTTCCTCCGTATTCGTTCGGATCACGGTCATGCCAATTCGATGATGATATTGCCGAAGCGGTCGATGTGCGCCACTTGCCCCGGATGAACCACGGTGGTCGAATCCATCTGTTCGATGATCGCCGGCCCGCCCAGGCGATTTCCCGAGCGCAACTTTTCGCGATCGTATACCGGCGTGTCGTGCCAGCCGTCGAAGTAAGCCAGGCGCCGCGCTTTGATCGCCCCGTCGCAAGCCGCGCCCTGCGCCGCCAATTCGGCGACCTTAGGTTTGGGCACGATAACCTTGGTCGTGAGCCGGTAATTGACCAATTCAACTTTTTGATCCGCGGCGCGCGAACCGAAATGTTTTTCATGAATTTCATCGAAGGCTCCGCGCCAGGCTGAAATCGCGTCCGGTTCCAGGCCGGCACGCGCCACCGGCACCGGCAACTCATATTTTTGAATGCTGTAGCGCAGATCGATGGCGCGCTCATGGACGATCTGCTCGGGCGCAATTCCCTGAGACTCAAACTCCTGCTGCGCCAGTGCTTCCATGCCGTCGAAACGCCGCTGCAGCTCGCCCACGTCGACGGATTCCAGGTCGGCGAAATGGGTTTGGACGTAATCGCGCTTCAAGTCGGACACCAGCAATCCCATCGCCGAATGCACCCCCGGAGCGGCTGGGACGATCACCCTCGGGATTTTCAATTCTTGCGCGAGCAGCGCGGCATGCACCGGTCCGGCGCCGCCAAAGGCGACCAAGACATACTCGCGCGGATCTTCGCCTCGCGACACGGTGACCAATCGCAACGCCTCGACCATGCCGGAGCTGACGATTTTGATGATGCCGCTAGCGGCTTCGATGGTTGGCAGTTTTAGCGGCGCGGCGATGTGGTCGGCAATCGCGCGCTGCGCCGCCGCGGGATCAAGATGAAACCTGCCGCCGACAAAGAATTCCGGATTGAGCCAACCGAGCGCCACGTCGGCGTCCGTCACCTTCGGCAGCGCGCCGCCGTTGGGATAACAGGCCGGCCCCGGATCTGCCCCCGCGCTGCGCGGCCCGACTTTGAGCAGCCCGCTCTTGTCGATCCAAGCGATGCTGCCGCCGCCTGCGCCGATCTCGACCAGGTCGAGCGACGGCGTCGAGATCAGCCACTCGCCCGCTTGAAAACGCGGCACGATGCGCGGCTCGCCGTCCTGGACGATGCCCGCCTTCGCCGTCGTCCCGCCCATGTCGAAGGAAATGATCTTGAGCTGGCTGGTCATGCGCCCGATATGCGCCGCGCCGAGCACGCCGGCCGCGGGGCCGGACTCGATCATGCGCACGGGAATGCTTTTAAGCGCGCCGCCGGTCAAACTGCCGCCGTTGGACTGCATAATATAAAGCGGCTTGGTGATGCGCCGCGATTTGAGCGCTTCTTCCAGTTTGTGAATATATCGATTCACCACCGGCGCGACGTAGGCGTTGACCACTGTCGTGGTCAGCCGCGGGTACTCGCGAATCTGCGGCAACGTCTCGCAAGATAAATACACCTGCGCGTCGGGAACAACTTCCGCGACCAGCTCGCGTAGCCGCTGCTCATGCGCGCCATTCATGAACGAGAACAACAAACAGACCGCCACCGATTCAACACCCGTGCCGTTGAGCCGGGCCAAGCGCCGGCGGATCTCGGGTTCGTCGAGCGCTTTGAGCAGGTTGCCGCGAAAGTCGACCCGCTCGGGAATTTGAATCGTCTCACGCTGGCGCACCAGCATCGGCGGCTTGGAATAGGAAAGATAATCGTAGTTCGCGCTGCGCGTTTCGCCGAGCTCGGGCGTTTCGTAAACCCCGGTAAAGCCTTCGGTGATCAGCAGCCAGGTCTTGGCGCCCTTGCGCTCCAA
>JBGTCC010000735.1:0-6377 GCA_041749055.1 Thermodesulfobacteriota bacterium
TCCAACCAGCGATCGTCGAAGCCTTGCTGCTGTTTCTTGGCGTTGCCATTCTGTATCGCTTTCAGGGCCCATATAACGGCGGCAGCGACCGCATGAGCCTGCTGCTGCTGTTCTGTTTGTTGATGTCGCGTCTCGCGCCGACGCGGCAGTGGCAAGAAATCGCCCTGGGGTATCTGGCGGTTCAGCTCTTATTGTCTTATGCCATCTCCGGTTGGGTCAAACTGTTCAACCGAGATTGGCGCAGCGGCCAAGCGTTGAAAGATGTTTTTGAATTCTCGGTGTATCCGGTTAGCGAGAGCATCCGTTCCCTGGCGAGGGCACCGGCCCTGCTGCTGGCGTTATCATGGACCTTGATGCTGTTTGAAATGCTCATCCCACTCGCGCTACTCGATGCTGCGTATTTGAAAGCGGCTTTGGTCATTGCCGGATTATTTCATCTGGTCAACGGCTGCGTTTTCGGTCTCAATCGTTTTCTGTGGATCTGGATCGCGGCATATCCTTGCCTGCTGTGGTTTCAGCAACGGGTGATTCCGAGCGCTTTTTAAATTTAGAAAACTAAGTTCACCGGCCCAAGAAAATCTGCCCAAACTCCTTCGCCGCCTGCTCCAGTTCCGATTTCGATTTTGCGGCCTTGTCGCTCTTTGCGGCCGCTCCTCTTGCCTTGGATCACAGCCCTGCCGCGCAAGCCTATCGCCCTAAGAAAATCTGGCTGAACTCTTTGCCGGTTTGGTCCATGATCGGGCCGATGAAGTCGACGTCGACGACAAACGACTCTTTTTCGACTAACTCGGGAAATCTTTGTTTGACGCCTGTGCGCGCCACGACGCGGCCGAAGCTGGTGATAATCGCTTGGCCCTCTTCCGACAGAGCCCAGTCGTAGAACAACGCGGCGGCGTGGGGATGGGGCGCGTGGCGCGCCAACATGAGTTTGTTGGCCTGGGCGAAGTAGGGATCGAGAATCACTTGGTTGATGGGCGCGCCGCTAGCTTTCATGTCGAGCACCGTGTGGCCCGACAGCACGATGGCGATGGGGCGCTCGCCGGCGGCCAGGAGCTGGCTCTGCGCGGTGCGCCCGCGCATCATTCTCAGATCCTGCTTAGCCAGCGCGCGCATGTATTGCAGCGCCTTGTCCCGGCCCATATGTTTTTGCAACACGGCGGACCACTCGTAGGCTTCGTCGTCGAGAAACATGTTGCTTTTCCACTTGGGCTGGAGCAGCTCCTCGTAGGACTTGGGGACGTCCTGGCGCTTGACCATGTTGGTGTTATAGCCGAGCACGATCGGGATGACGTAGAGGGAAGCGAAGAAGCCGTCTTTGTCGCGATTCGGTGGGTTATAGAAATCCCGCTGCGGCGAGAAATATGGATCGATGGCGCCGATCTTCTTGATCGCCGAGGCCTGCTCGGCGGAACCGTTGGTGACATCGAAGAGGTGGCTGCCGGCGTTCATTTCGGTCTGGATCTTGAGCACCTGGCGGTTGCCTGAGACCCGGTAGGGATTGACCTTGATGAATGGATAGCGCTTTTGAAAGACCCGGATGAAGGGCTCGATCTGCTGCGCTTGAAGCGAGCTATAGAAGGCAACTTGGCCCTCGGCTTTGGCCTTTTCGATGAGTTGCTTGTGGCGCGCCTCGGCCGGTAACTTATTCAAACGGGCGAGGATCTGCCCGGCGTTTTCCGGGGCGGCGCCGGCATAGACCGCTGGCGTAGTGAGGTCTAACATTGCGACGGCGAACAAAACCGCAAAATAGCTTTTCATCGTTGACCCTCCGGTGTTTTTCGGGCCCGCCCATTGGTCGCCCGCGTCATTCTTATCCCAGCGCGCTATGAATCTGTCAAGTGAGTATTCTTATTGCGCTTTTACGGGCAAATCATATTGACTCTGATTTACCGATTCGATAGCGTCAGCGCGACTGCCTGAGGGCAGTTTGGAGGCCTGGATGGAGCAGTTGAAACCAGTCAAAAGCGGCATGGCCAAGGTCGACGATGTCAATCTTTATTATGAGATTTACGGCCAAGGCGATCCCTTGGTGTTTGTTGCCGGCACCGGGATCAGCTGCGCGCCCTGGCGGGTCTCGCAGGTGCCGGAGTTCGCCAAGCATTATCAAGTGGTGATTTACGATCATCGTGGCTTGGGCCGCAGTGATAAGCCGGATATGCCCTACTCCACTGAACTGTTCGCTAAGGACTGCGCCGGATTGATGGATGCCCTCGGCATTAAAAAAGCTCATATGCTGGGCCACTCCATGGGCGCGCGGGTGTTGCAGTGGGTGGCGCTGAAATATCCGGAAAAAGTCCGCAGCCTGGTTCTTTCCGGGCCCGGCTCGGGGAAATATGACGAGTCGCTCGACTATCCGCGCGGCGTGCCGATGGATGCGGCGCTGGAAATGATCGAAACAGGCTACGAGAAATACCAGAGCGATCACTGGGGACCGGGATTCATGTTCAGCGAGCAGTTCATGAGCGAGCGCCCGGATGTGGTGAAGCAATACCAGGGCTTGATCGTCGACGAAGTGCCGCCGTTGAAATGCTATTTGCGCCATGTGGTGGCACGCCAATGCCATGAGACCACCCACCTGATTCACAACATCAAAGCGCCGACTTTGGTCATCGTCGGCAGCAAAGATACCCACGAAGGCGGCACCGGCGATCATGTGGCGTCGGCGCGGGTGCTGGCGGCGAAGATTCCCGGCGCTGAACTCCATCTGGTCGACGGCGGCCGGCACGGCTACCTGCGCGAGATGCCGGAAAAGGGTCATCCGCCGATCTTGGATTTTCTGAAATGCCATTAAACCAGGAATTCAACACGAAGGGCACAGAGATCACAGAGCCGGGCCCGGTCGGAATCGGATGATTAGCCGCAAAAAACGCAAAGGGCTCAAAAAGAATGGCTATTGTAGGGGCGACCGGCGGGTCGCTCTGTGCCGGGTGCGCAACAATAGTTTGCACAGGTGCTAACAGGCTTCTATGGATAAAAAAGAAATTCTCGACAAGCAGAAAAAATATCTGTTCTCCTGCGTCGCGACTTACTACGACGAGCCGTTGGTCATCGACCACGCCAAAGATCATTCGGTGTTCGATGCTGATGGCAAAGAGTATCTCGATTTCTTCGGCGGCATCCTTACGGTCAGTGTCGGCCATTGCAATGACAAGGTGACCCAGGCGATCGACGCGCAGACTCATAAGGTCCAACATATGTCGACGCTCTATGCCAACGAGCCGCAGGTCAACTTGGCTGAGAAGCTGGCGCAGATTACGCCCGGCCGTTTAGAAAAATCCTTTTTCACCAACAGCGGCACCGAGGCCAACGAGACCGCGGTGTTGCTGGCGCAGATCTATACCAAGTGCCAGGACGTGATTACGCTGCGTCACAGCTACAGCGGCCGCTCGTATTTGGCCCTGAGCTTGTCGGCGCAGTCGAGCTGGCGCTTGATGCCCAATGTGGTGCCCGGCGTGCATCATATCGCTAACGCTTACTGCTATCGCTGTCCGTTCGGTCTGACTTATCCGAGCTGCGATCTGAAGTGCGCCAAGGACGCCGAAGAGGCGATTCAGACCATGACCTCGCAAGGGCGGGTGGCGGCGTTTCTCGCCGAGCCGATTCAGGGGGTCGGCGGCTTCATCGTGCCGCCGAAGGAATATTTCAAAGAGATCGTCGGCATCGTTCGAAAATACGGCGGCCTGTTCATCGCCGACGAGGTGCAGACCGGCTGGGGGCGCACCGGCGGTAAGATGTTCGGCATCGAGCATTGGGGCGTCGACCCTGACATCATGACTTTTGCGAAGGGCATGGCCAACGGCGTGCCCATCGGCGCCACCATCGCGACACCGGAAGTGGCCGACAGCATGCAGGGCAACACGATTTCGACCTTCGGCGGCAATCCGGTGACCTGCACGGCGGCGCATGCGACGATCAACGTCATCGAAGAGGAAAACCTGGTCGAGAACGCGCGGGTGATGGGCAACCGGTTGCGTGAGGGCTTGGACGGGCTCAAGGCCAAGTATCCGGTGATCGGCGATGTTCGCGGCATGGGTTTGATGCAAGGCATGGAGCTGGTCGGCGAACAGAAGAAGCCCGATGTCGACAGCACCAAGCGCTTGATGGAGCTGACCAAAAATAATGGCCTTTTGCTCGGCAAGGGCGGCACCTACAGCAATGTCATTCGCGTCGCGCCGTCCTTGAACGTCAACCAGGACGAAGTCGATCACGCGTTGAAAGTTCTGGATCAGTCGTTTGGCCAGTTAGGGCAGTGATTGGACCGAAGTACACATGACTACGATGCTCAAGGGGCGGGCATTCGCTTTGCTCAGGATGGCAGGGTGAAAATAAAACCATCCAGTTCGCGCGGTGTGCCGGCCTGGTCGCGGCCAAACCGCCCTATTAGCCGCACCGGACGATCGCTATTTTCTTTATGAACACGCTCATTCGTAGACTTATCGGCGCCGTGCCCGTGCTCCTGGGCATTTCATTTCTGATTTTTATGCTCATGCATATCGCACCCGGCGATCCGGTGACTTTGCTCTTGGGCGACGACGCGACGCCGGCGGATGTCGCGCGCACGCGCCACGAGTGGGGATTGGATAAACCGCTGTTGGCGCAGTATTGGGATTTTCTCGCCCGGGCGGTGACCGGGGATTTCGGCCGCTCACTCAAGTTCAACGAGTCGGTGACCAAGCTCGTCGCCGAGCGTTTGCCGGCGACATTAGAATTGGCGCTCGCCAGCCTGATTGTCGCGATGCTGATCGCGGTGCCGCTGGGCGTCTATTCGGCGATCAAGCATAACTCTTGGCTCGATCATACCGGCATGAGCGTAGCGCTGATCGGTGTGTCATTGCCAAATTTTTGGCTGGGTATCCTGTTGATTTATTTTCTCGGCGGCCAGCTAAACTGGCTGCCGGTGGCCGGGCGGATCGAATATGGCATCAACGTGACATCGATCACCGGACTTTACTCAATCGATAGTCTCATCACCGGCAACTTTGCGGCGTTTTGGAGCGTGATGAAACATCTGCTCATGCCGGCATTCACCCTCGGGTCCGCGTTGGCGGCGATCGTCACGCGGATCTCGCGCTCGAGCGTCCTGGAGGTGATGCGCCAGGATTACGTAACCACCGCGCGGGCCAAGGGTTTGAGTGAGAAGGCCGTGATCTGGCGTCATATCCTGCGCAATGCGCTGATTACCATCGTGACAATCCTGGGTCTTCAGTTGGGTGCGCTGCTCAGCGGTTCGGTGGTCACCGAAACGGTTTTTTCTTATCCCGGCATCGGCGACCTGCTGATCCAATCGATTTCCGCGCGCGACTATAAGCTTACCCAGGTGCTGATTCTCATGTTTGCTCTGACTTATTTCGTGGTCAATTTGTTTGTCGATTTTCTCTACAGCTGGATCGATCCGAGGATAAGGTTCTAATGCTGTCACTGCGTTATCTGAAACTTTACATCGGCGGCGCGATTCTCGCTTTGCTCATCGTCTGCGGCGTGGCCGCACCGCTGATCGCGCCGCGCGATCCCCAGGCGCAAACCTTGGAAGACCGGCTGCGCCCGCCTAAATGGGCCGAGAATGGCTTGCCGGCCTATCTTCTCGGCACCGATAATTTGGGCCGCGATATGTTGAGCCGGATTATTTACGGCTCGCGGATTTCGTTGCTGGTCGGCGCCGCGACGGTACTCTTCGCCGGCCTGGTGGGTTGCTCCCTCGGCGCGATCAGCGGCTACTTCGGCAGGACCGCGGACGAAGTAGTGAGTAAGATCTCGGAGATCTTTCTGGCCTTTCCGTTCCTCCTGATCGCCATCGCCATCATGGCGTTTCTCGGCCAAGGGGTGGGGAACTTGATTATGGCGCTCATGCTCAGCCGCTGGGTGCAATACTGCCGGGTAGTGCGCGGCGAAGTGCTTTCACTCAAAGAGCGAGATTTCGTTACCGCGGCCAAGGCTCTCGGCGGCAGAGATGGGTACATATTGCTGCGCCATGTCGTGCCTAACACGCTCGCCAGCGTGACGGTGGTGGCGACCTTCGCCATGGCGGTGGTGATCATCGCGGAAGCGAGTTTGAGCTTTCTCGGTCTCGGCGTCCCCGTGCATATACCGACCTGGGGCTCGATGTTGAGTGAAGGCCGCAGCTACATCAACCGGGCGCCTTGGTTGACGATCTTTCCGGGGTTGGCGATATTCATTACCGTGTTCGGCATCAATTTACTGGGCGATGGTTTGCGTGATGTTTTCGATCCCAAGCTGAGAAGACAGAGATAAGAGACAGAGACAGAGACAGAGATAAGAGACAGAGATAAGAGACAGAGACAGAGATAAGAGACAGAGACAGAGACAGAGACAGAGACAGAGACAGAGACAGAGACAGAGGAGAGAGTTTATGCTTAAGA
>JBGTCC010000736.1:0-7731 GCA_041749055.1 Thermodesulfobacteriota bacterium
GAAGATGAGCAGATTTATCGAATATTTAAAAACACGAGCGCGGGGGCTCAAACGCGAGACCCAAGCCCTCTATTTCGCCGCCCGCGATCCGCGCACGCCATGGCTCGCCAAACTGGTCATCGCCATCGTGGTCGCCTACGCAGTGAGCCCCATCGATCTGATTCCCGACTTAATCCCGATCCTAGGTTATCTCGACGACGTCTTGTTGCTACCGTTCAGCATCTATCTGGCGCTCAAGCTCATTCCAGCCGCGGTCCTCGGTGACGCACGGCGCGCCACGCACCAAGCAGTCGGCAAACTGCCCAGGAGCCCCGTGGCAGCCATCGTGATTGTCAGCATTTGGATCATCAGCGCGATCGTTGTCGGTGCATTTGCGGTGCGCCTCTTCGACGCCAAATGACCAATCTGCCCGGTTTCATCAATCGAGATTCGGCCGCCTGCCGTACCAGCCAGCCGCCTGCTCGTAGGCGTGGCCCACTTGAAACAGCCGCGCCTCGTCGAAAGGCGCGCCGACGATTTGCATGCCGATCGGTAACCCGTTGGCAGAAAAACCGCAGCACAAACTCATCGCCGGCAGGCCGGTGACGTTGAAGGGAATCGTACAGAGGGTTCCGGTGGTGCCGCGCTCCTCTTGCAGCTCGACGCGCCGACCGTCGACGATGGCGAAACCTTGGCGGCACTCGTCAATAGTTTGCGCCGGCGAGCCCACCGTCGGCGCCGCTATGACGTCGACTTTGTCGAAGGCCGCTTCGAAGGCCTCGCAGATCAGTCGCCGCACCCGCTGCGCCGTCACGTAGACATCGGCGGGAATCAGCAGCGACTTGATATGCCGGTAGAACAGCGGCGCGCTGTAGTCGCGCGGTGAGGTTTGCAAATATTCATGGGCGGGGGCGACGTTCTCGACGCGGCTGGTCGCCAACTGCACCGCGGCGATCAGGTCGGTATAAGGGATATCGAGCTTGACGACCTTCACGCCGAGGGTTTTCAATTGGCCCACTGCAGCATCGAACGCGCCATGCACCGCGGCGCTCATGAATTCATCGAAGTAGCCGTTAATCAGCCCCACACGCAATCCTTTGACAGACTTGCCGATGGCGCCGGTATAATTCCCCACCGGCTCTCGCGAGCTCAGCGGATCTTTGAGATCATGGCCGGCGATCGCCTTGAGCATCACGGCGCAATCCCTGACCGTCTTGGCAAACGGTCCAAAGTGATCCGTCGAAAATCCACCAGTGCCGAGGACGCCGCCGTATCGGCTGACACGGCCAAAGGTCGCCTTCAATCCGACCACACCGCAGAGCGATGCTGGATGGCGCACCGAGCCGGCGTTATCCGTACCGATGGAGCCCAGGCAAAGACTGGCCGCCACCGACGCTGCCGAACCGCCGCTCGAACCACCCGCGATGCGCTGGCGATCCCAGGGATTTGCCGTCGTGCCATAGTAAGGATTGATCGTCGTGCTGCCGGACGCCCATTCATGCATGTTGGTTTTACCGAGAATCACCGCACCGGCGGACTGCAATTTTTCCACAACGCTGGCGTCGTAATCGGGAATCCAGTTGGCAAGTTGCTTCGACCCGCCTGTGGTTTTCACCCCACGCGTCGCCAAATTATCTTTGATCGAGAAAGGAATGCCATGTAGCGGGCCGCGCCACTTTCCCGCGCGCAGTTCGCGATCGAGAGCGCGTGCTTGCTTCAGCCCATCGTCCGCCGTGACTGTCTGAAATGCGTTAAGCGCCGGGTTGTAACGTTCGATGCGATCGAGAAATCGCTTGGTCAAGTCGACAACCGAAAGTTTCTTCGCCTTGATGACCGGTGCGAGTTCGGCAATGGTCGCGCTCTCGAGGTCCAGCGCCGTCATTTTCGCCTCCGATTGCCGGGGCTGCTTCGACGCGCTTTGAAGGCACCCATGACTGGCCGTGTCTGCGCTAGATGTATCTGCTTTAGGCGTTCGAGGACCTTTTCTTGGACCGCCGCCTCCGCGGCGATGCGATGAATCTCATCATCGCTGAGATTCCAACCGTATTGCGCGCTTAACCTGCGTACTTGCTCCTCCATAAAAATCCTCCCGCCGGCGATGGCCAAGCTATACTGCCGTCAAACTGTGAAGTCTAGAAAGAAAATCGGCCAGCCGAATGTGACAATAAGTTAGGGGGAGGGAGAAAGCGCTAGCGTCCGTTGCCCTTCGAGATCCGCGCCATGCCGTCAGGGCTGACCTTGACGAGTCTGCCCGGTTGGCCAAACATCACCTTCGCTGCGGTCGGCGAAATCTCTTTGCCAAACAAGCAGATCCGATTCCCCTTCGGGCTGTCACCATTGGCCCACTTGGCAAACTCGTCCGGCGACGGCGGATGGCCGATATCCGTCGCACAGCGGCGCACGATGAAACCGAGCATCATCTTCGCCTCGTCGCTTTTGCTTTGGGGAATTCCGGTCATTGTTGGAATTTATAGAAAAACTTCGTGCAGCTTGCAAGTTTTTGCCCGAATAATTTTCCAACCGCCTGACCGTCATGGGCTTGCGTCAACGCCGCTACATGGAATAAAGCAAATAGCCACGGAGGAAACATGGCAAGAATTCCGACGATCGATGACAAAGAACACTTAGCGCCGGAACATCACTCTGTTTACGACGCCATCGTCAAAAGCCGCGGCGAGGTGCGCGGCTGCTTTCCGGCGCTACTGCATGTCCCGGCCATCGCCGGCCACACTGCCAGCCTGGGCGGCTATCTACGCTTCGACGGCAACCTCGAACCGAAGGTGCGCACCCTCGCCGCGATGACCGCCTCGCGGGAACTGGACTGCATCCACGAATGGGCTGCCGGCGTGAGGAACGCTGAGAAGAACAAAGTCAGCCGCGAAACGCTCGTAGCGGTCCATCAGCGCCAACCCACCGCCGGGCTTCCCGCGGAGGAAGCTGAAATCGTCGACTACGTTCGCGCGCTACTGCGTTCCCATCGCGTCACCGAACCGGCTTTTCAATCGATGCTCACCCGCTTAGGTGTGGCGGGCATAGTCGAACTCACGGCCACCATCGGCTACTACTCGATGATCTCCTGTGCGCTCAATGCATTGGAGCTCAGTTCATCGCCTAATCCAAAAGATTTTCCGATCTGAGATGAAGAAAGTCGAGCCAAGGAGCTGCCCGGCTCGTCATGCCATTGCGCAATGGCAAAAGCTCTTGATATTTTTGTGGGTTAGACTAGCATCTTGGTTTGTGCTTTTAGCTGGGGGATTCTACTAAATGCGAGCGAGCGATGGACATCATCATCTATCCGCGGGAAACGTTATTTCGTTCGAAAAGCTGTCATTGCTTTTTGGCGGTACCGACGACACCGGAGTGGTCCGCGGCAGCGAAATGGTCGGCGACCGTTACCAAGACCTCCTGCAGGAAATGGCCGCCATCACCGAATATCAATGGCGTTCCGGAACGACCCGCGGCCTGGTAAAAGGGTTCATGCTCAGCGGTCCTCCCGGCACGGGCAAGACAACCCTGGCCAAACGTCTAGCCTATGAACTCGGTCGCAGGTTTGAGGCCGAGGATGAGCCACCAGTCGCTTTAGCCTTTATCGATGGCGGTGAGATTTCGCGCTCCCGGTACGGTGAGAGTGAAGAAAGAATTCGCGATATTTTTCTTCATGCAAGATCGGGATTCACGGCGCAGGGCCAGCGCTCAGTGCTGCTGTTCGATGACGTCGAATCCATTTTTATGGCGCGCGGCAGTCAACACGCCAAAGAATGGCATTTTTCTCAAGACAGCGTGTTCTTTCATTCCATAGACGATCTCGACACCTCCCGCGCCACGATCATTTTGACCAGCAACCGCCCCGATCTGATCGATGAAGCCATTCGAGATCGCTTCTTGAGTTATGTCGTTGACTATCCCGATCTCGAAACACTTCTACAGATGGTCCAGCAAATCCCGGCCATCGAGCAGTTGACCAGCACCCAGCAGACCACATTAAAAAACGATCTGATTGCTGCGGTAAAGAATGGCACCGTCCGCAGCATGCGCGATGGCCAGCGTTTCGCAATGCGCCACTTCGTAGCCAAGTTGCTGAAAAAGGAATCGCTGGCGCAACAGATCGCTGATTAATTATTTCACACACTGACAAAGGGAATAGCTATGGCAAAGAATTTCTATGAACAATGGCTCGAAACACCAAACAGACTTCAAGATGAACTTGAAATCGGCCGCCTGGTAGCCGCTGACAAAGACATTCCATGGGTTTCAACGCCCCATGATGTCAAAGTGAAGCTGATGGTTGCCAACCATCTCGGTTTTGCCACCATGGGCAGCAATGTGCTCAAGTCGGAAATTCCGGTTGGCTGGCATACCGGCAAGCATCGTCACGGTGAAGAGTCGATGCACATCCTTGAAGGCGAAGGCTTCAGCATTATCAATGGCCAGCGATTCAACTGGCACCAAAGCAGCACGCTGCAGATTCCATTTTGGGCTGAGCATCAACATTTTAATACCGGCAAACTTCCGGTCCTAATCATTCACGGCATGTGTTTTGATCTCGAGTCCTATCTCCGTGTTGCGCGCATTGAGCAGATCGAGACCTGCGGTCCCAATGAGCCCTCGATGATCGCTGCCGTGCCCGAGGAGACGTCACAATATTACCCCGATGGCACCCGTGCGATTATCCATCTTGAGCAGGCACCGACGAATAAAGAAAAATTGCCTGACGGAGAAAGTTACAATCCGCAGGGGGCAATCGCCGCGACAAAAAACCAGCACGACTTTTCTAACTATCTCGTTGTTCCCAAAAATGGCTTCCGTGCCGTCAGCGTCGCGATTACCAATCGCTGGATTGAGCCGGGCTTCCATGAGAGCGGCAGGCACAAGCATCTTGAAGCTGTGGTTTATGCTATTGAGGGTGAGGGGTACACCGATATGCAGGGCAAGCGTATTGCTTGGCAAGCTGGCGACGTTCTCTATGTGCCGCCGGCCATGTGGGAACACCAGCACATTAACGAAAACCCAAATTCGATTACCCAGCTTCGTATCGGCTTCAATATCCGCCAATGGATCACGTCAATCTGGCCGCAAGGTTTTACCAGCACGCGCATTTACAACGATGAAGGCGACCCGATAGAAGCAGGCCGGATCGTGCGCAAGCGCGAGCGCACCTACTAATCATTCAGAAATTTCGGCTGCGGGGCATTGACACCGCAGCCGACCGAATCCTGCTCACATCTCGCCTCAGATATTTCGCGGTCACCGCCAGGCCGATCCCGCCTATTTCACGCCCCACATAGGCCGGCGTCGCTGTTAGCCGCTCTCTAATCTTCCTCGGGCTCCGCCAATTAATTCTCTCACTGATCGAGCGACTTGCCGTCACCGGCCAAAGTTGCTACCCCGGAGCTGCATGAATAAGTTCTTTGGCGTGCTCGCCCTGGTCGCCGCTGTCCTCGGCGGTGCGCTCGCGATCAGTTTTAAGCGCTTTGTGCCGCGTCAGATCGACGTCGCCCCCGCGGCGCCGATTCAAATCGATGTCGATGGCGCTGCGCAACGACTCAGCCGTGCGATTCGCCATCGGACGGTGTCGCCGGTCGACTTGGCATCACAGGCTGAGTTCGAGCGCTTTCAGGTTTTTTTTACCGAGTCATTTCCCGCCTTGCATAAACACTTGGCGAGAGAAACCATCAATCAGCACAGCCTGCTTTACACTTGGCAAGGCCGCGAACCGAAACTCAAACCGATCTTATTAATGGCGCATATGGATGTCGTGCCGACCGATCCGGCCAGCGAGAAATCTTGGACCCACGCGCCCTTCGCCGGCCAAATCGCCGACGGATTCATCTGGGGCCGCGGTGCCATGGATGACAAGGCCAGCGCGATGGCGATCCTCGAAGCGGTCGACTATTTGCTGAGCGCAGGATTCCAACCGGCGCGCACCATTTATCTGGCCTTCGGCCACGACGAAGAGATTGGCGGCAACAACGGCGCCGCTAAGATCGCCGCTACTTTGGCGGCGCGCAA
The DNA here is from genome assembly GCA_041749055.1 of Thermodesulfobacteriota bacterium. Classification (GTDB taxonomy): domain Bacteria; phylum Desulfobacterota; class Binatia; order UBA9968; family UBA9968; genus DP-20. The sequence continues at coordinate 5,989 of JBGTCC010000736.1, forward strand.
CGTTCAACTGGAGTTTGTCCTCGACGAAGGGATGAACATTCTCAGCGGCGTCATCGAGGGCGTTACGGCACCGGTTGCGCTTATCGGCATAGCCGAGAAAGGTTACCTGAGCATCCAACTGAGCGCGGACGCAGCCGGCGGCCACAGTTCGATTCCGCCCGCAGACAACGCCATTAACCGTATCAGCCGAGCCTTGCAGCGGCTCGAAGCGGCCCCGTTCCCGGCCAGACTTAGCGGCCCGACGGGGGCGATGTTGGAATTCCTCGGCCCCGAAATGGCGTGGTCGAAAAAACTGGTATTAGCCAACCTTTGGCTATTCAAACCGTTGGTCGCCAGTCGCCTGTCGAAATCGCCGCTGACCAATGCGCTCCTGCGCACCACCATCGCGCCGACAATTTTTCATGCCGGTGTTCAAGAAAACGTCCTGCCGACCCAAGCCCGCGCGGTGATCAATTTGCGCGTCATGCCGGGAGAAAGTACCGCCACTGCGCTGGAGCATGTGCGCAAAGCGATCGACGACCTCCAAGTCAAGCTCACACCGCTGCCGATTCGCATAGAACCATTGGCCGCGACGGATATCGAGGGCCCAAGCTTTAAACTCGTAGAACGCACCATCCGCCAAACCGCGCCTGATGCGATCGTCGCTCCGGCGCTACTAGTCGCCGCCACCGATTCGCGCCACTACGCCGGTCTGACCAAGAATATTTTGCGATTCTTGCCAATCACAATTACGGCAGCGGACACCAAGAGATATCACGGGATCGACGAACGGATCTCTATCGCCGATTACCTACGTTGCATTACCTTCTATGCGCAGCTGATCAGGAACAGCGACAGATAGTCAAAAAGGGGTTGGCTTAGCGAATGCGCTCCCACTCACTCTCATAAGCTTTGGCCAGCTCAGGACAATCGAGGATCAGCAGGTTTTCCCAGTTGGCTTCCGCCTTCAGCGTCCAATTGTATGAACCGGTAAGCACGCGTTGCCGTCGATGATCGCGAACTTGTTGTGATTGCGGCCGTTGGGTGCCACGGTCTGGACCTCGACACCGCCGGCCTTGAGCTTGTTGATCAGCGCAACAATTTTTTTGCTAGCGCTACGCGCCGTATCGATTTTCAGTCGCACCACAATTTTCTTTTTGACCAACTGGAGCAACTCGTCGCCGAGATCGCTATTATCGAAGCCGTACAGCGCAAGCGTCAGGTGCTCGGTGGTATCGTGAATCGCTGCAGTCACCGCTTTGCCGACGCTGCCCTGACTGGAAAAATGCGAGGTGACTTGGCATTCGGTTGCGTCGGCAACGACCACAGCAACGCCTAACAAAAGCAACACTACTACCGACAAACGGGCACGCAGTCGCATGGTTACCTCCTTAGCTAGCGGCTATACAGCGACTTGATAAAGCCGCTGTCGTCCAACTCCTTAATAAACCGGTTGTCCATGAAGTCCGACGCTTTGACGTTTGGCGTCTGCGGATTACGCTGGCGGATGAAATCGATCACTCCCTGCAAGCCCTTTTCGCTGACGTAGGGAACCCGCGGAATGATCCGGCCGACGTAATAATCGTAACTGGCGTTAAGTATATCCGCGTCCGTCGTGCGCATGCATTTGCTCAGGACTTTCAAGGTGAATTCCCGGTGGCTTTGGGCATATTGGATCGCCGCCACGAACCCCTTGGTGAAGCTGCGTACCATATCGGGATTCTCTTTGATCAAAGCACGCGTGGTGATCATCGACGCGGCTTC
>JBGTCC010000737.1:0-3049 GCA_041749055.1 Thermodesulfobacteriota bacterium
GTGGTGTTGGGCGAGCCGCCGCCGATCGTGCGCGAGAAGTACGCGATCCTGCACAAAGCCATGAGCTTGGGTTTGGAAGCGGCGCAGACCGGCGCGCCGGCGAGCGCGGTGGCCAAGGCGATCAACGGAACGTTTATCGAATACGGCTACGCAGAGTATTGCCGGCCGCCGTTCATGCGCGTGCGCGGCCACGGACTCGGCTGCGGTTCATCGGCGCCGGGTAGTTTGGAAGATGATAACAAGACCAATTTGGAAGAGGGGATGACTTTCATAATTCATCCCAATCAATATATCCCCGAGACCGGATATCTGACGCTCGGCGATACGGTGGTGATGGGCAAGACCCAGGCGGAGTCGCTGATGAAATCGTCTTGGGATCTCCATATTATAGAGTAGCCTCCGATAAATTTAAACGTCTTGAACGAATTAAGCTATTTGAACGGCTTGAACCTTCTCGTTCCAATCGTTCAAAACGTTCAAAACGTTCAAACCGTCGGATCGAGTCGGAGTCGATGAGGACAATATGATTTTTGGTCGACATTCAGTATTAAAAAGAGGCTGTTCTACATGGGATCCGCAGCAGGTGCCGCAGGGGGAGTTTCAAGCGCGGCTTGACGCTGTGCGCAAGGAGATGGCGCGGCGCGATCTTGATGCGCTGGTGATCTACGGCGATAACTATTCCTTCGCCGAACTTTGTTATCTCACCAACTATTTTCCTAAAGTGCGCGGCGGCATCGCGATTGTGCCGCGCGACGGGGCGATCTCCATGTTGCTCAACATCGGCAGCCGCGATGTGCCGTTCGCCAAGACGTTAACTTGGATCGAAGACGTGCGCGCGTCGAATCAGGTCGGCAGCGACGGCGCGAAGATGATCAACGAAAAAGGTTTCGACAAAGCCAAGATCGGTTTGGCTGATTCCGGTCATGGTTTTCCGCTGCCGCAGTTGGAAGATATGAAAAACGCGCTGCCCAACGTGAGTTGGCAGAACTGCGATGACATCGTCGCGCCGTTGCGTTTGGCGAAGACGGCGCGTGAGCTCCACGCCATGTCTGAAACGGGCAGTTTGCTCCGCGAGGTCTGTGCCGGCGCCGCACGGTTTATTAAGGCTGGGCGTAAAGAGTATGAAATCGTCGCCGACATCGATCGCATGGCGCGCGACAATGGCGCCGAGGATATTCGCATTCTCGCCGGCGACCAGCGGCTCAATCCGCCGAGCTTCAAGCAAGCGGCGAGCCTCGGATCTCATTGGGCGCTCTATCTCGCCGTGCAGCATGAGCGCTACTGGGCCGAGGCCGGCCGGACATTTATTTTGTCGGGCGATGGCAAGGTTCAGTCGGCCTATGAGCGAGCGCGAGAAATCGTTGCGGCGATGGCTAAGCAGCTTCGGCCCAATGGCGCCGTGACTGCCATTGACGAAACCGCGCGAAAAGAGCTGGGCGAGTTCTACGCCAAAGCCGCCGTCTATGGTCTCGCCAATGGCATCGGCCTCAATCAATGGGAAGCGCCTTTCTTGACTGAAGGCGACGCGAATGAAGTCGGCGCCGCGACAGTAGGTGCGACGACGCTGAATGAGAATATGACGGTGGCGCTGCGTGTGACGATCGAAAGGGATGGGAAGATCGTTCTGTTTGGCGATAGTTTTCAGGTGACGGCGAGCGGCGCGAAATCGTTGGTGGGCAGTTAAGATTTGAGATTACCTGATTGGCGAGTTTTTGGTTGTGGATCAAGTTGGGTTCAACAACGCGTCGACGTAGGGGCAGACCTATGTGTCTGCCCTCTCGGACGGACGACCACATAGGGTCGCCACTACAACCGACCCTCACCCTAGCCCTCTCCCGCAAGCGGGCCAGGGGATCGGATATGACAGCGCGTCGAGAAACTTTTAGAGCAGATTGAAAGGCTCCATGAGAATCGCAGTTGATATAGGTGGGACGTTTACCGATTTAGTTGCCGTCGATGACGACGGGCGGGTGTCGCGCAGTAAAGCGCTAACCACGCCCGACGATTTGGCCCGCGGCATCGGCGATTGTTTGACAGGCGCCCACGTCGCCGTCGCCGGCGCGGACTTTTTTGTCCATGGCTCGACGGTGACCATCAACGCCGTGCTCGAGCGCAAGGGTGCGCGCACCGGTCTCATCACCACCAAGGGTTTTCGCGACGTTTACGAGATCGGCCGGGGCAACCGGCCGGAAGGTTACAATCTGTTTTTCAAGCGGCCGGTGCCCCTGGTGCCGCGCGATCTACGCTTGGAAGTCGATGAACGGCTTTATGCTACCGGCGAAGTGCTGACCGCGCTCGACGACACTTCGGCGGCGACTGCGATTGACGCGTTAAAAAAAGCCGGCGTCGAAAGCGTCGCGGTGTGTTTGCTGCATTCCTATGCCAATGCGGCCCATGAGCAGCGGCTGGGCGAGCTGCTGAGCCAACAGTTTCCCGAAGCCTACGTGTCGCTGTCGCACGAGATTCTGCGCGAGTTCCGCGAGTACGAGCGCACTTCGACGACGGCGCTCAATTCCTACGTCGGGCCGCTGGTGCGCCGTTATTTAGTCTCGCTTGAAAAAATGCTCGGTGCCGCCGGTTTTCGCGGTATCTTTCGCGTCATGCAGTCCAACGGAGGCGTGATGTCGGCGGAGACAGCGAAGAAAATGCCGGTGACGATGATGGAGTCCGGGCCGGTGGCCGGCGTCATTGCGGCGGCGCGGCTCGGCGAAGCGCTCGGTTGCCGCCATATCATTTCCTTCGACATGGGCGGCACGACGGCGAAGTCGAGCTTGATCAAAGACTTTCATCCCGAAGTTACCAGCAGCTACTACGTCGGCGGTTATATCACCGGCCATCCGATGATGCTGCCGGTGGTCGACATCGTCGAGGTCGGCAACGGCGGCGGCAGCATAGCCTGGATCGATCCAGCCGGCGGATTGAAAGTCGGACCGCAGAGTGCCGGCGCTGCTCCGGGACCGGCTTGCTACGGCAAAGGCGGCGTTGAGCCGACCGTTACCGATGCTAATTTGATCGCGGGAAGAATCGATCCGGAATATTTTCTCGGCAG